>CAJAFD010000346.1 GCA_903938935.1 uncultured Opitutia bacterium | reverse complement strand
CTCGGTCTTGGTCGGCTTCAATGCCTCGTCGCGCAGATCGAGCCGCATCCCGGCCTCGCGGGTCTGGGAGTCGAAGCCGTGGCAATGAAAGCAGGTGTCCGACATGATCGGTCGGATATCGCGGTTAAACGAAATCTTCTCGGGCGCGGCGGTGACGCGCGCGGCGGCCCCCAACAAAACTAAGTAGCCGAAAATAAAAAACGGAGAGCAGGACAGAGCCATCATGGACGCTAATTCACAGCAGACAGGTGAAAATGTTTAAGGGGGTTTGAAAACCTCGTGATCAACGGCCTTCACCTGCGCGAAAGCAAGCGCGGAGCCCTTGTTAAACACCGAGAAACTTCCTGAAAATTCACCACGCAGCCTGCTGTAAAGCGAGCGACTCAGGGCAAGAACATCAGTTCGTTGGAATTCAGCAACGCACGGCAAAAGGCTGTGAGGCCATGTTGAGCGATAAGGTCGGCGGCGGCGGTTCGCTCCGCGTTGCTAGGGGTGCGTTGCAGCACGCGAGCGTAAGCGGTGGTGATGTTTTCGGCAGTAGAGCCGGTGAGTTGGGCCGCGAGGGCTGCTGTCAGATCGAGCGTGAAGCGGTGGTTAAGCAGAGTCAGCGCTTGCAGCGGAGTCGTCGTTTGCGCCCGACGCGGAGCCGCAAACGCAATATCAGGCAGATCAAAGTCGTTGAGCACATCGACAATGCTGGCGCGGGCGTTTTGGTGGTATACGGCGCGCCGGTAAGTCTCGGGACCGGGTTCATCGAGCGGGAAGTAGGTACTGACGTTGTTCTGCGTGAAACGATAGAGCCGAAACCCCGGGCCGCCCATGCGCCGATCCAATTTACCCGCGACCGCAAGCATCGTGTCTCGCAGTTGTTCGGCATCCAATCGGCGCGGGGGATAACGCCAGAGCAAACGGGCGTCCTTGTCGGTTTGCGCAGCTTCAGCGTGATACGCGGACGACTGACGATACGTGCGCGAGAGGAGAATTTCGCGGTGCAATGGTTTGAGGCGCCAGCCGTTTTCCAAGAGCCGCGTGGCGAGGTAATCGAGCAGTTCAGGATGCGTTGGCCGACCGCCGAGGAAGCCGAAATCGCTTGGCGTATCCACGATGCCCGTGCCGAAGTGGTAGTGCCAGAGACGATTGGCGAGCACGCGCGGGGTGAGCGGATTGTCGGGGCGCGTGATCCAGCGCGCGAGCGCGAGTCGACGTTCACCCTCGGACGCGTCGACGGGCAATTCGTAGGTCGGCGTCACGCGATCCAACACCGCCAAACTCGCCGGCGGGACCGAAGCCAGAGGTTTCATCGGATCGCCGCCTTTGTGGACAAAGGTGGGTTCGGGCGCGGCTTGATGAAGTCCGACCCAATATTCGCGCAGCTTTGGCACGGCCTTGAGTTGCGCTAGAACCTGATCGAGCTCGCGGCGCAGTTGCGCCAACGCCACGGCTTCCTCGGGTGTCGTTACCGTCGCTCGAAACCGTTCCACGCCGTGACTTGGCGTCCAAGCTTCGCGACCCGCGCTGCTGGCAACCTCGCGCCAATCGCGGCCATCGACCGAGACAAGAACAGCATACTCGCAAGGACTGCTGCCATTGATCGCGGCATCTTTAAACAGAGCACCGCCCTTCGCGTTGGAAAATGCGATGCGGTCGATCGTCTCCAGCTTGGGCAAGGTGATCGTGAGTTCGGCGGGAGACCCGACGAACCACTGTTCACCGTATTCACCATCGATCACGAGTTGGGGACCATAGGCATCGGCAAAATCCTCTGCACGGGCGGAGCGCGCACCCGAGGCTTGAGCGCCGGCACGCGCCAACGCCACATTACGCGACTCCGGGCCCGCACTCCATATTTCAAATTCCACTAATCGGGTCTGACCTAAATTTTGCTGGCGCGGTTTACCAGTGTGAGCACGGATGATAAATTTCACATAACGCGCCGCGACCGCGGCAAACCGCTCCTCCGTGAAGCGCGGATCGACCTTCGGGCGGGTCGGCGGGAATTGGTTCAACTCAACG
>CAJAFD010000345.1 GCA_903938935.1 uncultured Opitutia bacterium | reverse complement strand
GACACGATGCTCGATCGCGACATCCGCTCGCTCTACAAAACCGGTCTCTTTGAGTTCATCGAAATTAAACGCGAAGCGGTTGACGGAAAATCCTTTAACCTCGTGATCGAGATCACGCCCAAGTACCGCGTTTTGGCCATCCGCTACGAGGGTAATAAGAAGGTGAAAGGAACACGCTTGGAAAAGGAAATCAAAACCAAGCCCAACACCGCCTTGGATGAACGCCAAGTGAAGGAAGACTCCGAGAAAATCCGCGAGTATTACCAGAAGTCAGGTTACAATCAGATTTCGGTTACGTACACTATCGAGCGCGACCGCGCCACGGGCTTCGGCACTATAATTTTCAAGATCAAGGAAGGTAATAAGGTTAAAATTTCCGATGTCCGTTTCGTCGGAAACGCCAACGTCAAAGCGCGTGCGCTTAAGGGTGAGATGGAGACCAAGAAATGGTGGATGTTTTCTTGGCTGACGGGCTCGGGTCGTTTCAAAGATGACCAATTCGACGATGATTTAGATAAACTGCGCGATTACTACCGCGAGAATGGTTACCTCGACGTCGAAATCTCGCAGGATAATGTGCTTTTCGCTTACCCGACTCCTGAGAAATTGGTCCTGACGATTAATATCACCGAAGGCCGCCAATATCGTATCGGTGAGATTTCATTTAAGGGTAACAAGTTGTTTACCTCCGCGCTATTGAAGCGTGTCGCCCGCCAGAAGAGCGGCGTCGTTTTCGTGCCTTCCAAACTGGATAAAGACGTTGAGCGCTTGGAAGATTTTTACGGCAAAGACGGTTACTTGGACACCCGCGTTAGGCTCGTCCGCAAACCGAACGTTAACACCGGTAATATCGACATCGAGTACGGCATTACCGAGAGCGAAAAATTCAACGTCGAATCCGTTGTGATCGAAGGGAATGCCAAGACCAAGAGCACTGTGATCGTGCGTGAGTTGGTCCTCGGTCCTGGTGACGTATTCAGCACCGTGTTGATGAAAATCAGCAAGCTTCGCCTAGAAAATACTCGTTTCTTCGAAGATGTTAATGTGACGCCTCAGGAGACGAACATCCCCGGCCGTCGCAATATGCGTATCGCGGTTAAAGAAGGCCGTACCGGTAATCTCACGTTTGGCGCCGGTTTCAGTTCACTCGAACGCGCTACTATTTTCGCTGAAGTCTCCCAGTCCAATTTCGATATTTTTAACCGTCGCTCACTGTTTCAGGGTGATGGCCAAAAATTCCGCCTACGGATGCAGCTCGGCAGCCAATCCAGCGAAATTGTCCTCTCCTTCGAAGAACCCTGGCTCTTTCAGAAGCAGCTAGCTCTGGGCTTCAGTATTTTCCGCACCAGCTCTGACTACAACAGCTCTTACTACAGTCAGATCGAGACCGGCGGGGAAATCTATCTGCGCAAACGCCTCTTCGAATTGGTGGAAGGCAAACTCTCGTATACCTACCAAATCATCGACATCCAAGACGTTTCCAGCAGCGCCTCCAGTTACATCAGCTCACTCTCGGGTCGAAACACCGTTTCAAAACTCGGCTTCCAATTGTTGCGTGATACCCGCGACAAGATCATCAACACCACTTCTGGCAATCGCGTTGAAATCAACACCGACCTGGCCGGTGGACCCTTGGGCGGCACTGATAATTTCTATCGTTTTGAATTCCGTGGATCGCAGTTCTTCCCCATCTTTGAAACTCAGGCCCAAGTCTTGGCTCTTATCGCCCGCGCCGGCGTGATCCAAAACTTCGGTGACAGTAAACAGTTGCAGTACTACAATTCATTCTATCTTGGTGGGCCCTACACCCTCCGCGGGTTTGAGAATCGCGAAGTCGGTCCCCGTGATGAATTTGGTGAGCCCATCGGTGGTAAATCTTACGGTTTCTTCAGCGCCGAGTACTCCATCGACATCGTCAGCCCGATTCGCTTCGCCCTCTTCTATGATGGCGGCTTTGTGAACAAAGGCGCCTACGACTTCAATCCGCTCAGTTATAACGATAATTTTGGCTTCGGTCTCCGCCTCTTTGTGGCTGGGGCCCCGCTCAGTCTTGATTTCGGCATCCCGATCACTGGCACCAAAGAAAATAAGAAGGGCAACCAATTCAATTTTTCCTTTGGCACGCGCTTCTGATTTATATTTAGATTTTACCTTATTCTCCAAACCCTACTCATGAAGAAAACCATCACCTCCCTCTCGCTGTTTGCGGCCATTGCTCTGTCTGCCGTAGTCGCCCAAGCCGCCGCCCCCACGATTCTCGTGGTGGATATGGCCAAGCTTTACGATTCGCACTACAAGACCGAGGAGCAGAACGCCAAGCTCCGCGCCGATGAACAAAAAGCGCAGGAAGAAATCGAGAAAATGAACAAGGACGGCAACGTCCTCGTCGACGAATACAAGGGGCTCTCCGAACAAGCCAATAACCCCTCGCTCACCGACGCGGCCAAGGCCAAGTCCCAAAACGAAGCGGCCAAGAAGCTCGACGAGATTCAGCGCAAGAAAAACGATATCGGTACCTTCGCGCAAAATACCCAACGCTCCCTCCAACAGCGCCTGCAAAATTTCCGCAGCCAGATGCTCGAGGAAATCAGCAAAATCGCTTCTGATGTAGCTAAGCGCAAGGGCGCCACGCTCCTTCTCGACAAGGCCGGTCCTACGCTCATCGGCGTTTCCAGCGTGATCTATGCCGATGCGTCCTACGAAATCACCGAAGACGTGATGAAAGAGATCAATAAGGACCGTCCCGCCGCCTCCGTGGCTCCGGCTCCGGCCGCTGCGCCAGCTGCAGCTCCGGCGGCGACCGAGACCCCCAAGATCACGGTTCCCGGCGTTTCGACCAAATAAAAATTATCTAACGATACCCATTTAGCCCCGCCCATCGGCGGGGCTTTTTTATGCTTAAAATTGATTGAGCCGCCTCAGTTTGCGGCGTGTTCCTCAACCCTGGGATTGCCCGCGCGATAAAATCCCGCACGCTCACCTCACATGCAGGTCGCATTTTCTCCTGAAGAAATTATCTCGATGGTACGAGCGGCGCGCACGCTTGGGCAAACGCACCAAACGGTGCGCGGGATCGCTGCGCTTAAAGCCGCAGCGCCTGGGGACCTCTCCTTTCTCGGCAATCCCAAGTACAAACCCGAGGTCGCTCAGTCCCAAGCTTCGGTCGTGCTGGTGCCACTTGATTATGTGGGCGAACCGCGGCCCGACCAATTATTCGTCTTGGTCGAAAATCCCTCTGTAGCCCTCGCTCAAGTCTGCGCTCGCATCGAGCAGTCGCTCTGGCCAAAGCCCACCGCTGGCGTGCATCCCTCGGCTAGCGTGGCGGCGGGCGCGATCATCCCGGCCACGGCTACCGTCGGTCCCCTTTGCGTGGTCGAAGCCGGCGCTCGCCTCGGTGAACGCGTTCATCTGCAAGCCCAAGTGTTTGTCGGGCGAGGTGCCGTCTTGGGCGACGATTGCTGGCTGATGCCAGGCAGCATCGTCGCGGCCGAATGCACCTTGGGCGAGCGTGTCCGGCTCCAACCCGGAGCCGTAGTTGGTTCCGATGGTTTTGGTTATGAATTTAACCAGGGCCGCCATGAAAAAGTCCCGCAGATCGGTACCGTGGTTATCGGCGCCGATGTCGAGATTGGCGCCAATAGTGCGCTGGATCGGGCGCGATTTAGCCGCACGGTGGTCGGGGAGGGGACAAAAATCGATAATCTCGTGCAAGTCGCCCACAACGTCGTGATCGGTCGGCATTGCCTCATTTGCGCTCAGGTCGGTATTGCTGGCAGCACGACGATCGAGGACTTTGTGATCGTTGGTGGCCAAGCGGGGCTCGCGGGGCACATCACCATTGGCCGTGGCGCCAAAATTGATGGTCAAGCCGGCGTTAATGCCGACTTAGCCGCGGGTAGTTTCGTCAAGGGTTCGCCCTGTCTGCCTTACCAACTGGAGCAACGGATCAACGTTTTGCGTCGCAAGATCCCCGATTTGTTTAAACGGGTCGACGCTTTGGAATCACACTTCTTGCCGTCGGCTGCAGAAAAGTCTTCCGCCTAGCCGTTCGGCCCGCAACATCTCTTCCACATGAGCGAATCGCGATTGAAAATTTTTGCGGGTAACTCGAATCGGCCCCTCGCCGAGGCGATCTGTCAATCCATTGGCATGCCCTTGGGCGAGGCCACGGTGACGAGTTTTCCCGACGGTGAATCTTTCGTTAAAATTAACGAAAATGTCCGCGGCCACGACGCGTACATCATCCAGTCGACCTGCCCGCCGACCAACCATCACTTGATGGAGTTGCTCATCATGATCGATGCCGCGCGTCGCGCCTCGGCTCAACGCATCACGGCCGTCCTCCCGTTTTACGGCTACGCCCGACAAGACCGCAAAGATCAACCTCGCGTCCCCATCACGGCGAAACTCGTGGCCAACTTGCTCGTCTCCGCTGGCGCCAATCGCGTCCTCACGATGGATCTGCACAGCCAGCAGATTCAGGGGTTTTTCGACATCCCCGTCGACCACCTCTTTGCCTCGCCAGTGTTCTTCGACTATCTCAACAAAACCAAGAGCGACAAACTCGTCGTGTGCTCGCCCGACGTCGGCGGCATGAAGATGGCCTCCGCGTACGCCGACATCCTCGGCGCCGGCCTTGGCCTCGTGGCTAAGAAACGCAAAAACGCGACCACGGTCGAAGCGATTAACGTCGTCGGCGAAGTGGACGGCTGCGACGTACTCCTGGTGGACGACATCACCGAAACCGCCGGCACGTTAACCGCCGCCGCCAAAATGCTCCGCGAACATGGCGCTCGTAGCGTCCGCGCCGCCGTTAGCCACTGCATCCTCAACGAAGTGGCTTACGAACGCCTGCGCAGTGGACTCATCGACGAGCTCATCACGACCGACTCTGTGCCCATCGACACGCGGGGACTCCCGATCACCGTGCTCAGCATCGCCCCGCTCCTTGGCCAAGCCATTCAACGCATTAACACCAATTCTAGCGTCACCGGACTGTTTCGCATCAAAGGTTTCTAACGCCCTTGAGTTCACCCCGCGGCCAGCCCTTGGCTGCGGGAACAAACTGCGACCGAGGCGGGTCGCCCCTTTTTCCATGAAATCCCAGCTTCTGCCTCTCGTCTTATTTACTGCAGTCCTTGGCCTCCTCGCTCCCGGAGCGCTCTCGGCCAAAGACGCCTCGCCGACCAAGAAGCCCGCGCTTAAAATCGACAACGCCCCGGTCAACGACGGCAAGTCCACGGTCGTCACTAGCTACGCCGACGTGGTGGAGCCGGTTCAACGTGCGGTCGTCTCGATCTACTCGAGCAAGACCGTCAAGCAGCGCGTCGTTAATCCCATGCTCCGCCAATTTTTTGGCGACGCCGCACCCGAGCAGGAGCGTGACAGCAAACAAGAGGGCCTCGGCTCTGGTGTCATCATCTCCGACGACGGTTACATCCTTACCAATAATCATGTCATCGAAGGCGCAGATGAGTTGAAAGTCTCACTCAGCGACGAGCGTGAATTCACCGCTAAAGTCATCGGCGCCGATCCCAAGACCGACGTCGCCGTCATTAAAATCGAGGCCGAAAAACTACCCGCCATCACGCTGGCTGACAGCGATAAACTCCGCGTCGGCGACGTCGTCTTCGCCGTCGGTAATCCCCTCGGCGTCGGGCAAACCGTCACCATGGGCATCGTGTCGGCCAAAGGTCGCAACCAACTCCGCCTTCTAGAAAACGTCGCTGGCTATGAAAATTTTATCCAGACCGACGCCGCTATCAACATGGGCAATTCTGGCGGAGCCCTCGTCGACGCCAAGGGCCGCCTCGTCGGGGTCAACAGTGCGATCATCTCGCCCTCGCGCGGCAACATCGGCATTGGCTTTGCGATCCCGATTAATTTTGCCGCTTACGTCATGAACAGTCTCATCGCTACCGGCACCGTCGCCCGTGGTTATCTTGGCGTTTCCTCCGAGACGGTCACTGCCGATGTCGCCGAACAACTCGGTTTACCCAAAGACGCAAAGGGCGTAGCCATCACCGATATCACGCCGGATAGCCCCGCCGATAAAGGTGGCCTCAAACGCACCGACGTGATCCTCGCCATCAACGACAAGCCCGTCAGCTCCCTCGAGGAACTGCGCCTCGTCGTCGCGCAGATGCTGCCCGACACGAAGGTGAAAATTAAACTCATCCGTGAAGCCAAGGAGCTCACGGTCGAAGTCACGCTCGGTAAACTTACCGAAAAACCCGATGAATTACTCGCCGGGGTTAACGTGTCCAAACTCTCTGACGAAATGCGTAAACGCAGCGGCCTCGATCCCCGCCTCAACGGCCTCATCGTCACGGAAGTCGAAGAAACTTCGCCCTACGCTGATCGTCTGCTCCCGGGCATGATCATTATCGAAATTGATCGCGTTGCCGTCACCGATTTGAACGCCGCCCGCCAACAACTCATTCCTGGCCGACATCTGCTCTTTGTAAATTATCGCGGGCTCAATCGCTTCGTCACGGTGACGGTGAAGTAACACCACCCACCTAGCGCGCTGCGGTCCGCCGCGTCACGACAGCTCAAAAAATAGGAAACTAAAAAGCCGGTGCGTTTATAACGCCCGGCTTTTTTTGCGGATGATTTTGTATCATCCCTTGGCTCCAGCCCAAATGATGGGTGCGGGCGGGCGGGAGAGCAGGGGCGCGTTTAACTTCCTGGCTTTTGCACCGGGATGCTCGCCAATTCTGCCGGCACGGCATCCGCCGCATACGTCGGAAAACTCAATTCCAGCAACGAAACTGCGGGCACGGTGAAACGGGTCGTGCCCGCGCTACGGTCCACCAACATCGCGACCGCGCTCGTGTTGCCGCCGGCTTGGCGGACGATCTCGAGACATTCCACCACCCGACCGCCGCGTGTGACGACGTCTTCGACGACCAAGATGCGTTCGCCCGGCCGTAAGGTGAAGCCACGCCGCAGCACGAGCACATTATTCTCTTTCTCGGCGAAAATATAGCGGACTTTGGCCTGACGTGCGACCTCCTGGCCGATGACCAATCCGCCCATTGCCGGAGCTAAAACCGTGTCGAAAGCGATACCAGCGCTACGGACCTTCGCGAGTAACAACTCCGCCAGGCGCTCGACCGCATCCATGTGCTGACACACCTGTGCACATTGAAAATAATGACCGCTGTGCAATCCAGAGCGCAGCACAAAATGCCCCTGTAAGAGCGCCCGCGTGCGTGTGAAGATGCTCAATACTTCGGCTTGTTCGTTAGACATGGCAGCCAAGGTGAAAAAATCGGCCGCAAAAAACAAAAACAAATTTCTGCTCGGCTGCTTTTCTTTCAGCGCGTTTCGAGCCGCTTCGTTGGGCGAAACTTTTCCCCCACCTTGGTCGGGGCGGCGAGATTCGAACTCGCGACCTCTACGTCCCGAACGTAGCGCTCTACCAGGCTAAGCTACGCCCCGATTAATTTTGGTTTCAGCGGCGTTTTTTAGCGTCGCACGCAGTAATGATATCGTATCAATCGAACAGCTCTACTCTCTCGAGTTAAGAGTCGAAATACGTGCCTCTCTCAGCCTTTGCGGGCAAGGCCAAAGTGGCTTCTCGTGCAGCGCGAAATTCGATTATGGCGTCCCGTTTTACCGTCCGTTTTGCGGTCTGCTTATGGTTATTTTAAGGACGGCTTTGGCGTGTTTCGTGGGCGTCGGTTGAGCGATGATCGTTGTTGGCCCCGCTGTAAGAAACCATAACTCAAGCTGATGAAAACGGGGGTTTGAGACAAAATAATCACTACTCATGCCTACGCCCGTGAGAACTCATGCCGACGGATTTACAAAATTCAACTAGAACTCATAACGACAAGACTACATCCGAACGATATGACCCTGAAGACGATTCAGAGTCACGGCTCGAAATCCCGTTCTTTCGTGTTCCTGCCCGTCCACTCGCTGCCGGTGGTTTCCTTCCACCAAGCCAGCCACGTGGCGTCCATTTGCTTGACCAATTCGGGCCGCTTCGCCGCTAGGTCGTGCATCTCGGTGCGATCAGTCGCTAGGTCATAAAGCTCTCACGTAGCACCGATGCGCACGAGTTTCCACGCCCCATCGCGCATCGCGGAGCCTCGGCCGAATTGAAAGAACAAAGGTTTCGTTCGTGCAGTCGGCTCGCCCTTGAAGGCGGGCAGCAGGCTCACACCGTCCGGCGGAGGAATCTTGGCTTGCTTCGAGGCGCCCGGATAGTGCGCCCCGCTGACTGCGAGCACGGTGGGCATGATGTCGATGACGTGGGCGTGGTGACGGTTCCAGCCGGCCTGCGGCTTGATGCCCACCGGCCAGTGCACGACTAGTGGTGTGTTAATTCCGCCCTCGAAGCTGTCTTGCTTCCACTTGCGCAATGGCGTGTTGCCCACCGACGCCCAGTTCTGGCCGTAGCTCACAAAGCTCGCCACGCTGCCCATCGGGGCATCGGGATCGACGTTGTTTACTTTCGGGTTCTCCGCACACGCACCGTTATCAGCTAGGAATATGATCAGGGTGTTATCGAATTTACCCTGCTCCTCCAATCGCTTCAGCAGCCGGCCGATGTTCTGGTCCACCCGATCCACCATCGCGGCGTAAATCTCCATCCGCGACGCTTCCTGCCTCCGCTCCTCCGATGAGAGGTCCTCCCATTTCTTCTGGCTCTTGCGCCCAAACTCCATCGGTGGCAGGGACGAGGTCTTAGAATCAATTAGCCCCAGCTTGATTTGACGTTGGTAGCGGGCCTGGCGCACGGACTCATAACCGCCGTCATACACGCCTTTGTATTTGGCGATATCTGCGGGCCAGGCCTGCAACGGCCAGTGGGGGGCCGTGTAGGCCATATAGAGCAGAAAGGGTTTATCCTTTTTCTCATATTCGTTCAGCCAACACAGTGCGCGATCGGTGAACGCGTCGGTGTCGTAGAACTTGGGATCCTGGGGAATGAAATCCTTTACTTCCTCACCGTCGAGCGACCAGCGGACTCCCTGTCCCGAGCCGGCCGGAGCGCTTTGGCCCGGGGCGGCTTTGCTGCCTGGATTGAAGTGGTTCTCCGCGCCGCCGATCATGCCATAGTAGCGGTCAAATCCTCGCGTCACGGGATTGAATTTCGCATGGTGCTTGCCCGACCACAGCGTGGTGTAACCGACCGGGCGCAGCACCTCCCCCAAGGTGGCAGTGTGGGAAAAATCACGATCTGTCCGCTGGAAGTAGACCCCGGTCAACAAGCTTGCCCGGGTGGGATAACACTTGGCCGTGTTATACATCGAGGAAAACTTCATCCCGTTGGCAGCGAGTCGGTCGATGTTCGGCGTGCGGATCTCGCCTCCATAACAGCCGAGATCCGAATAGCCCATG
>CAJAFD010000344.1 GCA_903938935.1 uncultured Opitutia bacterium | reverse complement strand
CGCGCGTCCGCACCTGTTACGTCTCCGCGCGGCGCTGCGCGGGCATCAACTCGCGATTCGCGACACCGGCTTTATGCCGGAGCCGCTGATGATTGATTGGGCTGCGAAAGCTTCACCCGCCCTCGTCGCCGCCGATGAGACGCGTTACCCGCTCGCTCGGGTCCTTGATACGATTGACGCATTGCAGCAGCCCTCGTCGCCCGACGCCAAGGCCCTCGCGGCGGCGTTGCGCGCGCCTGAGGCGGTGATTCGTTATTGGGCGGCGGTCGCGGCGCTGCGCGCCGAGACGTTACCGGATGTGACGCCGCTTTTGCGCGACGCTGAGACCGTGGTGCGATTGGCCGCGGCCGAAGCGATTTTGCGACGCGGTGAAAACGCGAACGCTTGGAACGTGATCGAAGCCGCACTTAATGATGCGACGAGATCCGAAGGCCGCTTGTTTGCCGTCAACGTGGTCGCCCGCATCCCGCGCCAAGCTCCGGCGAGCGTGCTCAGCGTGATCGCGTCATTGGCTAAAACCTCGGCCGCCAACGGCGCCGAGAATTATGCGGCCCGCGCTGCGGCCTATTTGGTTCGTTCGTCACTCTAATTTTTTATGCATCCTTCACGTTGTATCACGGGGTTTTTCTTAGCTGCGTCCGCTTTGGTTTTCATGTCCGTGGCTCAGGCCGCAGCATCGAAACCGACGAACGTTTTGATGATTGTAGTCGATGATTTGAATCCTTCGTTGGGTTGTTACGGGGATACGCGCGTGAAATCGCCCCACATCGATCGGCTCGCGGCGCGCGGTGTGCGATTTGATCGCCCGTATTGCCAATATCCGTTGTGCAATCCGAGCCGGGTTTCATTTCTCAGCGGGCGTCGGCCCGAGACCAGCGGCGTGTATGTGTTGACCACACCGGCGCGCAAGGCGCTGCCGGAGGCGGTGATGTTGCCGCAACTTTTTCGTCAGCGCGGTTATTTCAGCGCGGGCGCGGGTAAGGTTTTTCACAATGCCAAAGTGAGCGACGCGGCTTCATGGGATTTTTATGAAGATGACGTCACGCAGGATCCGGAGGAGCTGGCGGCGATCCAATCCCGGTATGGCGCCGGCGAGGCGGGTGGCGGCGATGGGCGGCCCGCGGCGTTTATGCTCACGAGTGACGGTGCGCGCACGCGGGACGGTCGCAATGTCCGTACGATCCTGCGGCTGATGCAGGAGCAAAACACGGCGGGAAAACCTTTCTTTCTCGCGGCGGGCTTTCACAAGCCGCACTTGCCGTGGACGGCGCCGAAGAATTTTTTTGATCTGTATCCCCCCGGCAGTCTCACGCCGAAAGCTGAACCCGCGATGCAGGACGTGCCGGCGATCGCGTTGCAGACGGAGCTTTCAGGTTTCGCGCAGCCGGATTCCCGTGAGGCGGCAATTCGTGGTTACTACGCGTGTATTTCGTTTACTGATTCACACGTGGGGATGCTGCTCGACGAGTTGGAGCGGCTCGATCTCTGGAAAAGCACGGTCGTCGTGTTGATCGGTGATAACGGTTTTCACTTGGGCGATCACGGCGGCTTGTGGGCGAAATTGAGCGCGTTTGATAACGCGACGCGCGTGCCGATGATCATCGCGGGTGCGGGCGTGCCCGTGGGCCGCGTTGTCAATGCGCCGGTCGAGCTGCTGGATGTTTATCCGACGTTGGCCGAGCTGTGTCAGGCGCCGGCGCCGGCGGGTCTGGAAGGTCAGTCGTTGGTGGCTTTGATGCGTGCCGAGGCGAGTGCGACGCGGCGGCCGGCCGCGAGCATGGTGTTTCACTACGATGCGGCGAAGCGCACCGATGTGATGAGCCGTACGGTGATCGCGGCCAACTGGCGCTACACGGAATGGGATGGCGGCAGCCGAGGCCTTGAGCTTTATGTGCGCGCCGAGGATCCGGGCGAATATCGTAACCGCGCCGCTGATACGACGCAGGTTGCATCGCGTAAAGCCGGGGCGGAATTTCTTCACGGTTTGCCCGTGCCAAAACCTGGCCCGTCTAACCGGCCGCGGGCCTTGCTGCCAGCGGGCGAGAAAATGGATTAACGTTTTCTCGGACGTGCTGCGATCTATGCGCGAATGAAAAAAGGCCGCCCTTGTTGGGCGGCCTTTTTAGTGAGAACTGAGCCGCGCGGGTTGAGCCCGCACGCGGGAAAACCTCAGCGGTATTCTTCGCCGGTGATGGCGTTGATGACCTTGAAGTGTTCGAGGTGGTAGTTGGGATCGGCGCGGAAGGCGAGTTTCACGCCGTAGAGTTTCTCGACGCGCACGAGCAGGTCGGCGTCTTCGCTGCGGAGACGTTCGAGGATGCTCGGGTGGACGAGGACGCGCAGGGAGTATTCCTTGCCGTCGTTGCGGACTTGGAGGCGGCGCGCGATGGAGGAGAGGCGGCGTTGGAGCTCGACCGACATGGTGGTCGCGCTCTTCACGATGCCGCGGCCCCGGCAATACGGGCAGTCGGTGTAGAGATTGGCCGAGAGCGATTCCTGCTGGCGCTGGCGGGTCATTTGCATGATGCCGAGTTGCGAGATGGGCAGGATGTGGTTCTTGGCTTTGTCGGTGGACATCAGCTCGACCATCTTTTCGTAAACGGCGTTGCGGTGGCGCCGTTCCTTCATGTCGATGAAGTCCATGATGATCAGACCACCGAGATTACGGAGGCGGATCTGGCGGGCGATTTCGGCGGCGGCCTCAAGGTTGACGGCATAGATGACGTTTTTCTCGTCGCCGCCGCGGTTCTTGTGGGAGCCGGTGTTCACGTCGACGGCGATGAGGGCCTCGGTCTCGTCGATGATGATTTCGCCGCCGGAGGGAAGCGGGACCTTGCGCTGGCCGGTCTGCTCGATCTGGCGCTCAATGTTGAAGCGTTCGAAGATCGGGATGCTGTCTTTGTAGAGGGCGATCTTGCTGGCGGAGCGTTTGGAGATCTGGGCGACGAGTTTCTGGGTGCGCTCGTGGTCGTCTTTGCTGTCGATGAGGACGCGGTCAACTTCCTCGGTGAGGAAATCGCGCACGGTGCGCTCGACAACGTCGGGCTCCTGGTAGAGGCAGCACGGGGCTTTGTCGTTGAGCATCTTGTGCTGGATGTTCTCCCAGGTCTTGAGGAGCAGGTGGAGATCGCGGACGAAGTAGCGCGATTTCTTGCCCTCGCCGGCGGTGCGGACGATCACGCCCACGCCTTCGGGGAGGGTGAGCTCGTTGATGAGGGTTTTGAGGCGTTTGCGTTCCTGCGGGTCCTCGATTTTGCGGGAGATGCCGCAGCCATCGGAGAACGGCGTGAGGATGAGGTAACGGCCGGGGATGGAGAGGTTGGTCGTGGTGCGCGGGCCTTTGGTGCCGATGGGGCCTTTGGTGACCTGAATCACGATCTCTGAGCCCGGGGGATACATCGACGGGATGTCTTTGACCGTGGGCTCAGCGGGGCGGGGGGCGGCGTTTTTCTTTTTGTTAACGCGGACGACCTCGATGTTGGAATCGGTCGCAGCGGGGAGCATGTCCCAGTAGTGGAGAAACGCGTTCTTGGAGTAGCCGATGTCGACGAAGGCGGCTTTGAGGCCGGGATCGAGGTTCTTGATGCGGCCCTTGTAGATGCCGCCGACCATGCGGTCGTCGGACTCGCGCTCGATTTCGAATTTTTCGAGGCGGCCGTCGATGAGGAGCGCGACCCGCTTCTCGAGCGGCTCGGAATTGATGATGAGTTCGCGGTAGGTGCTTTTTTCCTTTTGGAAAACCGCGAGGATTTTCTGGAGGAGGGGGCGGTCCTTGGCGCGTTCGGCAGCGCCGGCTTTTAAGTCACTGGCGTTGACGCCGGTGACTTCTTCGACCGGAGGCGGGTTGGCCAGCTCGGCGTCATACTTTTGGGAGATGTCCGTGGACGGAGCATCGGGTTTGGGGAATTGCGATTGATCGCTCATGGTGGGTGCTATGCGGGTTAAGCCCGGGGCACCGATGTGTGGGGGTCGCGGCGCAGGAAATTCCGGCAGAGCGGTCGATAACGCGGAGAGGAAGTTGCATGGAGTTCATGCGAAATCCTTTCGGAAGCGATAGACGCTCTGGACCAGTCCTTGCAGCAAGCAGCAACTGAGCACAAAGGAGCCACCGTAGCTGATGAAGGGAAGCGGTATGCCCGTGATGGGCACGAGCCCGATGGTCATGGCGATGTTCACAAACACATGCACCAAAAACAGCACCGTCACGCCGAGGGCGAGGAGGGTGCCGAATCGGTCTCTCGCGAGACCGGCGATGCGGATGCCGTTGAACAGTACCAGCCCAAACAGGCCGAGAACCGTGATGCTTCCCAGGAAACCGAGTTCTTCGGAAATGACAGAAAAGATAAAGTCGTTGTGCGCGATGGAGCGCGGCAGATAGCCGAGTTGGGCTTGGGTGCCCTCTTGCCAGCCGCGACCGGTCAGACCGCCGGAGCCGACGGAAATGAGCGATTGGGTGCGGTTGTACGTGATGCCGGTGCCGCTCGGATCGACTTTTTCCGGGGCGGCGAAGGCGAGGATGCGGTCGCGCTGGTAGTCGTGGAGGGGAACCCACGAAATATCCTCATACTTGATGCTCCGGTTCTTCCGCTCGACGTTGAAATAGCCGTGGCTATCCATAAACCTCACATAGTTATAACTATCCCAAGCGACTATACTCACGAGCAACACGAACGCGCCCAGCGCCGCCGCATAAAAGCGCACGGACAACTTGGAAACGTAAAGCATGGAAAACACCATCGGGGGCAGGACAATCGCCGACTTTAAATCCGGCTGCAACAACACCAAAAGCATGGGCAAGCCCACCGCAAGGGCCAATTTCCCCAAGACGCCCAAAGACTGCTGAATCGTCCCGATTTCGTTACGGATCAACGTGCTCGCCGTGATCAACAACGCCGCGACCTTGGCCGTTTCCGAGGGTTGAAAGGAGAAGAACCCGAGATTGATCCAGCGCTGTGAGCCATAGACTTCGCTGCCGATACCCGGAACCAGCACTAACACTAGCGGCACCATGGCCAAAAAATAGATCCAATGCGCGATCCCCAGCCAAAATCGGTAATCAATCATCGCCACCCCCGCATAAACCAGCGCCCCGAGGCCCAAGAAAACCACCTGTTTGACCCAATCCGAACCGTGCACTGAAAGCTGCGCCGAGTAGATGAAGGCGATACCGAAGCCACTGAGCGCCAAGATCGCCAGCGGAGTCAGCCAATCCCAACGCCCCCGCGTCGTGGTCTTAAAGACCCCGAGGGTATCGAGCGGTGAGGCGAGATTCATGGTTTCAGGCTAAACGTCGGGCGAGGGCGTGACTTTGTGGTGAATAATACGTGATAACGTTTCACGCCCGCGCTGCAAGAGCGCCGAAGCATCCCGGCCCTATTTGGCGGTTAATTCGCCTCGTTCGGAGCTAAAATTACTCTGCAAAATCGAGGTTAACTCTCTCATGAAATTAATGTTAGCGGGCCATGGCCTGGCTACGACTGCGGCCCGAGGTGGCCCGAAAAATTTCAAACGACCTATTAGAAAGGCTTGAGCTCACGAGTAGGAGCCACCTAGGGTGCGCGTCTCTTGACGACAGTTAGCGCCGCCGACTTCGCTTTCTTGATCGCCGAGGGCGACTCTTTTGATTGGTCGCTCTCGCTATCCATTGTCGTGGGCATGTTGCTCGGGTTTTTCGGCGTGTGGGCTTTACGCCGCCATACGTGGCGCATCGCGCAAGAACAGGCGACCGAGCTGATCGAGGTCGCTCGCCGCGAAGCCGCTGTGGCCGCCGAAGAGCTCAAACAGAAAGCCGATCACGAAATTCAGGAGAAACGCGCCGAGTTGAACCGCGATTACGATCGTCGCGAGATCGAGATGGATGTGCGCCTGCGCGAGATTCGGGCCCACGAAGAATCCCTGGGGCTCCTCGATTACCAGTTGGAACAACGCCAGGAACGCATCAATCGCGAGACCGCCGCCGTCAAACAAGCTCGCGACGCGATTCGTGCCCTCTCCAAAAACGTCCGCAAGCGCCTCGAAGGCGTTTCCCAAATGGATGCTGAGGAAATCCGCCGCGCCCTGCGCGAGGAAGTCACGCTCGAGTGTCAGGATGAGCTGCGCTCCATGCGGCGCCAGATGATCGAGAAATCTGAACAAGAACTCCAGACCGACGCGCGCCGCATTCTGATCGCCGCCATGCAGCGCATCGCGAGCAAACCCAACAATGACCTCACCGCCACGCTCGTGCCTTTGCCGAGCGAGGAAATGAAGGGCCGCATCATCGGTCGCGAAGGCCGCAACATCAAATCCTTCGAAGCCGCCACCGGCGTCACGTTGCTCATCGATGAGTCGCCGCAGCTGGTTTTGATTTCGTCCTTCGATCCTATCCGCCGCGAGATCGCGCGCTCGGCGCTCGATGCGTTGGTGAAAGACGGCCGCATCCATCCGGCCAGCATCGAAGAATTCGTCCAACGCGCCCGCGACGAGATCGATCTCGTCACGACCCAAGCCGGTGAAGACGCCGTCACCAAGCTCAACATCAACGGCCTCCACCCCGAGATCATTAAGCTGCTCGGCAAACTGAAATACCGTTTCTCCTACAACCAAAACGTCCTCGATCATTCCGTGGAGACGGCGTTTCTCGCCTCCTTGATCGCGAGCGAGATCGGCCTCGATCCCAACCTAGCGAAACGCGCCGGTCTGCTCCACGACATCGGCAAAGCCGCCTCCGGCGAACTCGAGGGTTCGCACGCCCACATCGGCGCTGAATTTATCAAACGCTACGGCGAGACGCCGATCGTCACCAATGCCGTCGCCGCCCACCACGAAGAGGTCAAACCCGAGACGATCTACGCCGGCATCGTGATTCTCGCCGACACGATCTCCGCCACTCGTCCGGGCGCGCGCGCCGAATCCATCGCCGGCTACGTCCAACGACTCGATCGCCTCGAGAAACTCGCGCTCTCACTCGAAGGCGTGCAACAGGCCTTTGCGATTCAAGCCGGCCGCGAGATTCGCGTCGTGGTTTCGCCGCAACACGTCACCGATGACCGCGCCCGCGACATCGCCAAAGAACTCCGCGCCCGGATCGAGTCCGAGCTTCAATACCCGAGCACGATCAAGATCACTGTCATCCGCGAAGCGCGTTTCACGGAAACAGCCACGTAAACGCGTCTGCGTCGTTTGCTCCCAGCGGGCGCAGCTGAGGTCGGTGTTTGGCGCCTTTACTTGGCCGCTTCGTTTTTCTTAAACCTCAATTCCGCTTAAAACTCTTTCACCACCATGGCCGATCCTAAGATCCTCGAAATGTTTCCTAATCCCGCGCCGCACCGCGACTATGTCATCGCGCACACGCAGCACGAATTCACTTCGATGTGCCCGATCACCGGCCACCCGGATTTCGCTGCGATCACGGTGCGTTACGTCGCCGATAAAACCTGCGTCGAACTCAAGTCGCTCAAGCTCTATCTCCACGCGTTTCGCAACGCCGGCATCTTCTTCGAAGCCGTGACCAATAAAATCTGCGACGACCTCGGCGGCGCCTTAAAGCCCCGCGCATTGACGATCATCGCCGACTGGAAAGGCCGCGGCGGTATCAGCTCCGTCGTGACGTGTGAGTGGTCGGCGAAAAAAGCCCCGCAGGCCAAGAAGCGCTGAGGCGTTTCCCCGTGTCCAATCTTCGGCTCCGCGCGCGAAAATTTACCGAGCCGAAAGCACCGCCAGCGCAGCCGCGTGCAATTCCGGCGTGGCGGCGGCGAGCGTGGATTCAGCGGGATAAGCCGCGCCTCCGCGCCAATCACTGATCACGCCGCCCGCGCCGCGGATCACGGGCACGAGCGCGGCGATATCCCACGGGTTCATGATCGGGTCGCACATCACATCGGCGTGGCCCGAAGCGACGAGCAGGTAGCCGTAGCAATCACCCCAAGTGCGGACAAGTTTCGCGGCGGCGAGCAGGCGATCGCACGCGGGACCGTTTTGATATTTGGCGAGGTTCAGCGGATCGCTCGTGAGCACGGTGGCGTCGGCGAGGCGCGTGGTCGGCCGGCAACGCACGGGGCGGCCGTTGAGCGTCGTCGTCGTGCCGTCGCCGATCATGAGTTGGCGGAGAATCGGCTGGTGGATGCAACCGAGCACGGGTTGGCCCTCGTGGAGCAGCGCGATCAACGTACCGAAAAGCGGGACGCCACTGATGAATGATTTCGTGCCGTCGATCGGATCGAGCACCCAGACGAAGGGTGCATCGGCGCGCTCGTTGCCGAGTTCCTCGCCGATGATGCCGTGCGTGGGAAATTTTTTCGCGATGAGCTGGCGGAGGAGTTCTTCGGCGCCGCGGTCGGCGATGGTGACGGGGGACGCATCGGCTTTCGTCTCGACGGTGAGCGCGGGGTTCGCGAAGTGCGGGCGGATAAAATCGCCGCTGCGCTCGGCGAGCTCGGTCAGGAAAGAGCGGTAAGGCGTGAGGTCCACGCGGGCAGAGTGGCGCACGAACCCGCCGAAATACACGGAAAAAATCACGAAAGGCAGGATTGGATTCGTCGCCGGTTCCGTGTTGGGTGACGGGAATGTCTTGGACCGAGCAGCCGATTTTCTTTGTCGATTTTGAAGGCAGCCGCGTGTCGGGCGTGCTGGAATATGGCGTCGCGACGTTGCTGGGTGGACGCGTGGTCGAGGCCGCGACGCGCTTGTGCGCGGCAACGGGCCGCGTGCGGGTGGAGGACGTAGCGGTCCACGGTTTGAGCGAGCCCGAGCTGGCCGGACGCGCGCCGTTTGCGGACGAGTGGGAGTATTTTGCGGGCTTGCGCGAGCGCGGGCCGCTGGCGGCGCATTATGCGGGCGTGGAAAACGCGCTGCTCAAAGGTGTGTGGCCGTACCCGCGGCCATCGCCGGATTTCGCGCGGCCCGGCGAACGCATCGTCGAGTGGGGGCCATGGCTCGATTCGGCGCGGATTTACGGGCAACTTTATCCGCAACTCGCCTCGGGAAAACTGGAAGACGTGATCGCGGCGTGCGGCTTGCAGGGTGAATTGGACGGGCTCGCGGCGCAATTTTGCCCCGTGGAACGGCGACGTTATCACGCGGCTTTGTACGATGCGTTGGCGGGTGCGGTGTTGTTGGCCTCGCTTGCGCGGGAGCCGGCGGTGGCGGGGATGAGCGTGATGCAGTTGCTGGCCTTGAGCACGCTCGACGGGGCGAAGCGCGACGCGCTCACGCAGCGCGAGTTGTTTTAAATTTCGCGTCGCGCAGGGAAATTCGCGGGCGTGTAAGGCGAGCCTTGCTCTGGTCGGCGTGGGTCGGCACGTTGGCGGGTTCTTATGGCTATTGTGAGTCTTCTCGATGTCAGCTTGAGCTTCGGCGGTGCGCCGTTGCTGGATCGCGTCAATCTTCAGATCGACCGCGGCGAGCGGGTCTGTTTGGTCGGACGCAATGGCGCGGGCAAGTCCACGCTCATGAAGGTAATCTCGGGCGAACTCGAAGCGGATAAAGGCCAAGTGTTTCGCCAAGCGGGCGCGGTGTTTTCGACCTTGAAACAGGAAGTCCCCGCCGGCCTCGCGGGCACGGTGCGCACCGTGGTCGAAGGCGAGGGCGGCAGCTACGAAGAACACAACGACTGGGAACGCCACGATCGCGTCGAGCGCTTGCTCGAGCAGATGGGTTTGCCGGCGGATCAAGATTTCGCGGCGCTCTCGGCCGGACAAAAACGTCGCGTCTTGCTCGCGCGCGGCCTCGTCGAAGCGCCGCAACTGCTGCTCTTGGACGAGCCGACGAACCATCTCGATCTCGCGTCGATTCAGTGGCTCGAAGAATTTCTCCTCGAATGGGGCGGGGCCTTGCTCTTCGTGACGCACGATCGCGCCTTTTTGCGGAAGCTGGCGACGCGCATCGTCGAAGTGGATCGCGGTCAACTCATCGGTTGGGCGTGCGACTACGACACGTTTCTCGTGCGCAAACAGGCCGTGCTCGAAGCCGAAGAAGTCGAGCGCGCGCAGTTCGACAAGAAGCTCGCGCAGGAAGAAGTTTGGATTCGCCGCGGTGTGAAAGCCCAGCGCTCGCGCGCCAATAACCGCATCCACGCGCTCGAAAAAATGCGCGCCGAACGCGCCGAGCGGCGTGATCGTCAGGGCAAAGCTACGATGACGGCGCAGGAAGCGGATCGCAGCGGCTTTAAGGTCATCACCTGCGAAGACGCGGGTTTTCGCTACGCCGACGACGGCCCGTGGATCGTGCGCGACGTCACCACGCGCATCGAGCGCGGCGACAAGATCGGCATCGTCGGCCCCAACGGTGCGGGCAAAACCACGCTCTTGAAATTGTTGCTCGGGCAATTGAAGCCGAAGGTCGGCCTCGTCGAGCAAGGCACGCAATTGGAGATCGTTTACTTCGATCAACTCCGCGCGCAGCTCGATGAAACGATGCGCGTGCAAGACGCCGTGGCCGACGGCAACACCATGATCACGATCAACGGCCGCACGCGGCACGTGATTTCCTACTTGGAAGATTTTCTCTTCGAGCCCACGCGCGCCCGCACGCCGATCAAGGCGCTCTCCGGCGGCGAACGTAACCGACTCCTCCTCGCCCGACTTTTCACCAAGCCCGCCAACGTCCTCGTGCTCGACGAACCGACCAACGATCTCGACGCCGAGACGCTCGAACTCCTCGAGGATTTGCTCGTGGAATTTGGCGGCACCGTGCTGCTCGTCAGTCACGATCGCGCGTTCTTGAACGAAGTCTGCACGAGCTTGCTCGTGTTTGAAGGCGAAGGCCGCGTCGTCGATTACATCGGCGGCTACGACGATTGGCAGAAAGAAAAAGCCCGCAAAGCCGCCGCGCTCGCCGCCGCCGAGGAACTCGCGAAACGCGCCGCGAAAGCTGCCGCCAGTGGTGGCGCCGGTTCACCTGCCGCCAAGGCGCGCAAGCTCACCAACAAAGAACGCGCCGAATTGGACGCGATGCCGGCGTTGATCGAGAAGCTCGAAAACGAACAGACCGCACTCACCGCCAAGCTCGCCGATCCGTTGTTTTTCAAAAAACCGCCCCTCGAAGTGACGCAGGCCACGGGACGTCTACACGAACTCGAGGCGCAGATCGCGACGACTTACAAACGCTGGGAAGAACTCGGCGGTTAAGCGCCGCGCGGCGCAACGAAGCGCGCGCGCAAGTTCGTCAGCGTGACCTCGGCGAGCGAGCTCACGCGCAGATCGACGTGCGCGAAATCGTGGTGCTGCGTCGAAGGCCCGGGCGCGGCGACAGTGAACAGCCCCGCGCGTTTGGCGGCGATACTGCCCGTGTGCGAGTCTTCGAAAGCGACTGCCTCGTGCGCGCGTAGGCCGAATTGGTTGAGGACGAGTTTGTAGAGATCGGGCTCGGGCTTCGGCGAGGGCGCGTCTTCGCGGCAGGCGACGAAGGTGAACCGTTCCAAGAGCCCGAGACGCGCGAGGTGCGGCTCGACCCACGTGTGTTCGGAGTTGGAAGCGATGGCGAGCGGCAGGCCGGCGGCACGAGCTTCGTCGAGGAGCGCGACGACGCCGGGCAACGGCGCGAGTTGTTCGAGGCGGCCTTTTTTGGTGTGTTGGCGTTGGGCCTCGAGTTCCGCGTGGACCGCGCTCGGTCCAAAGGCGGCCCAGGGATCAAATCTGAAATCAACATGCCCCACGGCGCGGATAAACAGCGCTTCGTCGAAGGCCACGCCGTGCGCCGCGTGCACATCCACGTACGAACGGATAAGCGCGGACTCGGTGTCGAGGATCAGGCCGTCGAAATCAAAAATGAGCGCGCGGAGCATGGCGGCGTTTTCGGCTAATGGCGCCGCTTACAATCCCTGCGTGTCGATGAGCCAGATGAGCGAGGCGAGGGCGCCGGCGCCGAGGTGGAGTTCGCGCGGGTTCACTTGCTCGAGGTTGTCGGCGGTCGTGTGGTGGATGTCGAAGTAGCGTTGTGAGTCGGGTAGGATTTCCCCCGTCGTGGCGCCGAGCAGATAAAGCGGGGCGACATCGGCGCCACCGCGGCCGGCGACGAGCAAGGGCAGGCCGTAGGGTTCGAAAAGTTTGGTCCAACGCGCGGCGCGCGCGATGGCGTCGAATTGCGAACTGGCGAGCTCGAAGCCGCGGGGTTGAAAGCCACCGTTGTCGGATTCGAGGGCGAGGATATGTTTTTCGCCGGCCTTGCGCGCGAGGTCGGCGTAGGTGGTAGCGCCGCGGAGGCCGTTTTCTTCGTTGGTGAAGAGGACGGCGCGGAGGGTGTGGCGCGGTTTGATTCCGAGGGTTTTGAAGAGGCGGAGAACTTCCATGGCTTGGACGACGCCGGAGCCGTCGTCGTGGGCGCCGGGTGAGATGTCCCAAGAATCAAGGTGGCCGCCGACGACCATGATGTGGTCGGGAAACTGGGAGCCGCGGATCTCGCCGATGACGTTGTGGGAAAGGGCGTCGGGGTAACGAGAGGCGTGGGACTTGAGCTCGACGCGGATTTTGGGATCGGCGGCGAGGGCGGCGCTTAGGCGGTCGGCGGCGACGGTGGAAAGGGCGCAAGCGGGGATGTTAGGGCCTTCGGGCAGAAACGTGGTGGCGCCGGTGTGCGGGACGTTGTTGAGCGCGTGCGTGAGGGAGCGCGTGAGGGCGCCGACGGCACCGTATTTGGCGGCAGTGATCGGGCCACGGCCGCGTTGGTCGCCGGCGGCTCCATAGGCGCGGCCGGGGAGGACCATCGCGGGGTCCATCGGGCGATTAAAGAAGACGATCTTGCCGGCGATTTTATCGCGTCCGAGCGCTTCGAGCTCGTCGAGGGATTTTACTTCGATGACTTCGGCGGTGATGCCGGCGGGCGGCGTGCCGATGGAGTTGCCGAGGGCGAGGGCGGCGAGGTTGATGGCGGGGCCAGTCGCGAGCATGAGCCGGACGGATTCGCGTGAGCCGCGTTCCCAATGCGGGACCATCACCTCTTGCGTGGACACGCGATCGAGGCCGAGGGCGGTGAGTTGTTTCTGCGACCACGTGACGGCGCCTTCGAGGGCTTTGGAACCGGCGAGCCGGCCCGGATAACGCGAGGTGAGAGCGCGGAGATTTTCGTAGGCGGTGCCGCGGGCGAGAGCTTCGGTGAAGATGCGCTCAAGCATCACGGCCTCGGGCGAGGCGGGTGCGTTGGCGGCGGGGGCAGTGGAAGCGGCGGGCGCAGGCGTTTGGGCTTCCAAACGGGTGAGAGCGAGCAGGGCGGCGAACAGGAGGCGGCGCATAAGGTAGGTTTTCGTTGCCCGCGCGGGGCCGCAAGCGGCGATTACGTGCTTGCGAGTAGTGCGCAAACGGGCGGTGCGCGCTTGGCTGGAGGGATGGTGGGACGGGAAAGGTTGATCTGCGGTGGCTTCGCCGGCCCACGGTAAGGCACTTTATGTGCAAATCATATTTGCAGGCCGGATTTAAATGCTTAAATCTGGCGATATGAATCCTGTGATTAACGCAATCGCTCCTCTGGAGACCACGGT
>CAJAFD010000343.1 GCA_903938935.1 uncultured Opitutia bacterium | reverse complement strand
CGGCGCTTTATGAAGCGCTGACGGATAGTTTTTGCGCCGTGCGTTGGATGCAGCGGCAGCGAGCGTTTTCCGATGCAAGTCGTGAAGAAGGCTCCGAAAACTCCGATGGAGAATCAGGCGTGATTCACGCTGAAGGTTTTTTCCAATAAAGCTCCTTCGATTCTGACCCCTACGATGGCAGTGCCTCAGGACCTGATTTTCAGGGGGCGGGCGTTGCAGCGCTCCGCCCCGTGGCTGGGCAGGAAACAAGTCCTGTGGCTTCGCTTATACCGCAGCGAGGATGGTGTTGAGCGTCTGGCTCGGGCGTAGCGCGGCGGAGGCTTTGGTGTCGTCGGGCTTGTAGTAGCCGCCGATGTCTGCGGGCTTGCCTTGGACGGCGATCATCTCGGCTACGATCTGCTTTTCGCTCGCGGTCAATTTTTCGGCGATGGGCGTGAAACGGGCTTTGAGATCGGCGTCTTTGGTTTGCGCGGCGAGGGCTTGGGCCCAGTAGAGGCAGAGATAAAAATGGCTGCCGCGGTTGTCGATGCCGGCGCCGACTTTGCGGGCGGGCGATTTGTCGTATTCGAGGAACTTGCCGTTGGCTTCGTCGAGGGTCTCGGCGAGGACCTTGGCCTTGGCGTGGTTTTGCGTGATGCCGAGGTGTTCGAAGCTCGCCGCGAGGGCAAAGAATTCACCGAGGCTGTCCCAACGGAGGAAGTTTTCTTCGGTGAATTGTTGGACGTGTTTCGGCGCTGAGCCGCCGGCGCCGGTTTCAAAGAGGCCGCCGCCATTCATCAAGGGCACGATGGAAAGCATCTTGGCGCTCGTGCCGACTTCGAGAATCGGGAAGAGATCGGTGAGGTAATCGCGGAGGACGTTGCCGGTGACGCTGATGGTATCGAGGCCGGCTTTGAGGCGCTCGAGGGTGGCGAGACAGGCGGCGGCGGGCGCGAGGATTTTGATGTCGAGGCCGGCGGTGTCGTGTTGCGCGAGATAAGTTTTAACTTTCGCGATGATCTGCGCGTCGTGGGCGCGTGCGGCGTCGAGCCAGAAGATGGCGGGCGTTGCCGAGAGGCGGGCGCGGTTGACGGCGAGTTTGACCCAGTCTTGCACGGGGGCGTCTTTGGTCTGGCAGGCGCGCCAGATGTCGCCCTCGTCGACGAGGTGTTCGAGGAGAACTTTACCTTCGGAATCGACGACGCGGATGGTGCCTTTGCCGGGGGCTTGGAACGTTTTGTTGTGCGAGCCGTATTCTTCGGCGGCTTGGGCCATGAGGCCGACGTTGGGGACGGTGCCCATGGTCTTGGGATCGAAGGCGCCGTGTTTTTTGCAGAAGTCGATCGTGGTGGCGTAGACGCCGGCGTAGCAGCTGTCGGGGATGACGCAGAGGGTGTCTTGGCCTTTACCGGCGGCGTTCCACATCTGGCCGGAGGTGCGGATCATCGCAGGCATGGACGCGTCGATGATGACGTCGGACGGTACGTGAAGGTTGGTGATGCCCTTGTCGGAGTTGACCATCGCGACGGCGGGGCGCGCGGCGAAGACGGCCGCGATGTCGGCTTCGATGGCGGCTTTTTGGTCGGCGGGAAGCGTGGCGATTTTGCTGAGGAGGTCGCCGAAACCGTTGTTGAGATCAACGCCGAGAGCGGTGAGGGCGGGGCCGTGTTTGGTGAAGAGGTCTTTGAAGAAGACGCGCACCGCGAGACCGAACATGATGGGGTCGGAGACCTTCATCATCGTGGCTTTGAGGTGGAGCGAAAACAAGGTGCCGTCTTTCTGCGCTTTGATGATTTGTTGCGCGTAAAAAGCGCCGAGCGCCTTCCGGTTCATGAAGGTGGCGTCGATAATTTCGCCGGCCTTGAGTGGAGTTTTTTCTTTGAGGACGATGGTTTGAGCGGCCTTGGCGATGGTTTCGGGCGTGGCGCCAGCCGGTGCGGGCGCGGGCACGAATTCGATGCGCACGGTGGTCGCGGCGGGAACGGTGACGGACTTCTCGTTGGAGAAGAAATCATCTTTACCCATGGTGCCGACGGAGGTCTTCGAGGTGGGTGACCACGCGCCCATCGAGTGGGGATGCGCGCGGGCGTAGGCTTTGACGGCTTTGGGGGCGCGGCGGTCGGAGTTGCCTTCGCGCAGGACAGGATTCACGGCGGAGCCCATGACTTTGCCGTAACGGGCTTTGGCGTCTTTCTCGGCGTCGGTGGTGGGGACTTCAGGGAAATCGGGGAGCGCGTAGCCTTTGGCTTGGAGTTCGGCGATGGCGGCCTTGAGCTGCGGCACGGAGGCGGAGATGTTGGGCAGCTTGATGATGTTGGCCTCGGGCTTGAGGGTGAGGGCGCCGAGTTCGGCGAGGGCGTCGGGCACGCGCTGCGCGGGCGGGAGCAAGTCGGAGAAGGCCGCGAGGATGCGGGCGGCGACGGAGATGTCGCGGGTTTCCACGGCGATGCCAGCGTGTTTCGTGAAAGTCTGCACGATCGGCAGGAACGAATACGTGGCGAGCGCGGGAGCCTCGTCGGTGATGGTGTAGATGATGGTGGGATTCGCGGACATGGGTATAAATTAAGGGGGTGAAATTAGCAGTCGGCCAGCTAAGTTTCACGCGAGGCTGCGGTCAAAAGCAATTGCTGCGCAGATTATACGAAAAGCTGCTACAGCGCGGACGGCCGGGCGGCTGGTTTTTTAAGCCGTGATCGTCTCCAGCGAGCAACCGTCGGCGTGGGGCGTCTCGCAGTTGGGGCGGGCGATCACGCCAGGGTACGGCTCCGGGGCGAAGGCGCGGGTGGGATCGGTGAGCAGGTGTTGGTCGCAGACCGAGAAGAGATCGCGCTCGGTTTCTGTGCGCCGCATGGCGTGGAGAAACGCGCCGTCGGCATCAACGCTCTGGCCGACGAAGTTGAGATACTTCTTCATCTTGTTGACGTGGTAACGCTCCTCGAGATCAGGGCGCTGGGTGGCGCGGTAGAGGCGTTCGACGTAGTCGCGGACATCAGCGAGCGTAAGCGGCGTGACGGTTTGGCCGGCGAAAATCTCGCGGCATTGGCGGAAGATCCAGGGATTACGGATGGCGTGTCGGCCGCTCATGACGCCCGCGGCGCGAGTGTCGCCGACGATGCGGGCGGCGGCGGCGGGCGACGTGACGTTGCCGTTGGCGAGCACGGGACAGCGCACGCGCGAAACGGCGTGCGCGATGTAATCGTAATGCACTTCGCTGCGGTACATCTCTTTCACCGTGCGACCGTGGACGCTGAGGAGATCGACGCGGTGTTCGTTCACCAGATCGAGCACGCGATCGAAGTGACGCGTATCCTCGAAGCCGATGCGCATCTTGACGGTGAACAAGCCGGGCGAGGCGGCGCGCAGGGTGGCGAGAATTTCGGCGATTTTTTCCGGATCGCGCAACAGGCCACCGCCGACGTTTTTTTTGTAAACTTTCGGGGCGGGGCAACCGAGGTTGAGGTCGATGCCGGCGATCGGATGGCGGAGAAGTTCGTCGACGGTGCGCGCGAGGTGGGTAAGGTCTTCGCCGATGAGCTGCGCGAAGACGGGGCGCCCGGTGGCGTTTTCATCGATCGAGCGGAGAATGTGTTTCTCCGGGCGCGACATCGAATGGACGCGGAGAAATTCCGTGAAAAAATAATCGGGCGCGCCGTAGTGCGCGACGACGCCCATGAAGGCGAGGTCGGTCACATCCTGCATCGGGGCGAGCGCGGTGAGCGGCTGGCCCGGAACGATGCCGGTAGGGAGGGCGGTGGGAGTCGAGCCGGCCACGATCACTTATCTTCGTCGGGGGACTCGGAGGACTCGTCCGTTTCGTCGGCCTGTTGCTTGAGCACGCGCTCGAGCACTTCGGACATGTCTTCCACGCCATCAAAAACGGCACGGGCGACGTAAAGCGGGCGTTTGTGTTGGAGGGCGAGGACGATGGAATCGCTTGGGCGCGCGTCGATCTCGATGATCTTGCGACCGAGTTCGTTTTCCATCCGGAGCAAGATGCGCGCGAAAAATGTGCCCTCGCGGGCGTCGTTGATGAGAATATGTTCTAAGTGAGCGCCGAGACCGAGGAGGATGCTGCCGATCAAGTCGTGCGTGAGCGGGCGTTCCTTTTTTTCGCCCTTGAGCGACATCTGGATGGCGTTGCCGACGGAGTGGTCGACGTAGATGACGAAGGTCTTGGAATCGTCGCCCAGGAACACGGCGCAGCCGTTGGCGGTGGGCATGACGCCCTTAATGGCGACGGTGACGACGTCTGGATTCATGGGCGAACGGTGTTGGGCGCGGGCGCAAAGCGCAAGCCGGCGGACGGAGTTGCGACGGCGTTCATTCGAAACCGAAGAGGCTGATGCCGGCACTTTTCGCGGCGGCGAGCACCGCGGGTTTATCGAGCATGATGACGCGGCCCGTCTCGAGCGCGGCGGCGGTGATTCCGGCGGCTTGCATCGTCTCGAGCGTGCGCAGACCGAAACACGGTACGTCGAAACGAAAATCTTGCCGCGTTTTGACGGTTTTGACGAAGAGCGTCTGGTCGGTTTTGAGCGAACCGGCGCGGGTGAGCATCGCGTCGGTACCTTCGTAAGCTTCGACGGCGAGGACCGTACCTTTGCGGACGACGCAGCCTTGGCCGATGTCGAGTCGGGCGCACTCGCGGGCGATTTGAATCCCGTGGTCCAAGTAGTCGCGCTCGATGGGAAACGAGCGCCCCGTCATCGCGCCGCTGGTGGCGAGTTGGTCGTCCAAGAAAGAACGGGCGTCGAGCAACGTGACCCCGATGGCGGAGATTTCGGCGGCGATGGCGCCGAAGATCGTCTCGGCGTTACGCCGTTTTAGCGTGGCGAGGATGCGGATGGCTTTGAGGTCGGGGTGGAGTCCTTTGAAGAGTTTGCGTGGAGAAATTTGGCCGGCCATGAACGCGCTGCCCGCGCCGAAATCCTCGAGGGCGCGGAGCATTTTTCCAATCTGGCCGACGAGCAACGTGCGTCGCTCTTCGGCTGGAAATGCGGCGATGAGCTCGGGGCTGGTTTCTTCCTCAAAGGCGATCAGGCGCACGGGGATGCCGGCGCGGCGAATGGATTGGATCACCAACTGCGGATAAAGCCCCTGACCAGCGATGAGCACGACGGGTTTCGTGGCGTCAAAGTGGGCGGGAAGAAAAGCGGAGGGCGCGGTGGGCACGGTGAAAGGTAATACGTTGCGCGAGGCGGGCCGCGGATTGAAGCCAAATACGCAGGCATAAAAACGCCGCGCTCAGGGCGCGGCGTTGAAGATCAAACCGATCGTCTTCGCTTACGGGACGACAAGATTTAGGATTTTTCCGGGGACGTAGATGATGCGCGCGATCGTTTTGCCATCGAGATACGGCGCGACCTTGGCGTGGCTGCGCGCGATGGCGACCGCGTCGTCCTGCGAGAGGCCGATGGGCACGAGTTGATCGCCGCGGTGCTTGCCGTTGACTTGGAAAACCAACTTTACCTCGGTCACGGTGAGTTTGGCCGGGTCGCAGGCGGGCCAACTTGCTTGCTGAATCGAGGCGGGTTCGCCGAGACGCGCCCAAAGTTCCTCGGCGAGATGCGGCGCGAACGGCGCCAAGATGCGCAGGAAGGCCAACATGCAGCCGCGGCTCACTTGCGGCGTTTTTTGCACGGCATTGGCCAAGATCATCATCTGCGAAATCGCGGTGTTGAAACGCAGCGCTTCGATGTCGTCGCCGACTTTCTTGATCGTTTCGTGGAGGAGCTTGGTGAGTTCGTTCGAATCCGCGAAGGCCGGATCGGCGATGATTTTCGGGTGGATCATGCCTTCGACGTTGAGGCACTCGCGCCAGATTTTTTGGAGGAAGCGATGGACGCCCTCGATCTGTTGCATGCTCCACGGTTTCATGGCCTCGAGCGGCCCGAGGAACATCAGATACAGGCGCAACGTATCGGTGCCGTGCGACGCGATGATCGTGTCGGGGCTCACGACGTTGCCGCGGCTCTTGGACATTTTTTCGCCGTCTTCGCCGAGGATGATGCCTTGGTGAAATAATTTCGTGAACGGCTCGACTTGAGGCACGACGCCGAGATCGAACAAGACCTTATGCCAGAAACGCGCGTAGAGCAGGTGCAACACCGCGTGCTCAGCGCCGCCCACATAGAGATCGGGCACGCCCCAATAGCCCAGCGCGTCGGGGCCGGCGAAGGCGGAGGCGTTGGTCGGATCGGTGAAACGTAGATAGTACCAGCACGAGCCGGCCCATTGCGGCATGGTGTTGGTCTCGCGTCGGGCGCGGACCCACGCTTCGCCAGCGGGGCGCGGTTGCGCGGCGGGCACGGCGGCACCGGTCTCGACGTTGAACCAGAGCTCGAGCCACGGGGCGACGTTGGCCAGCGGGCTCTCGCCATTGCCGCTCGGTAAGTAGCTCTCGACGACGGGCAACTCCAACGGCAAGGCGGCGGGCGGCAGCGGCAACGCGTAGTGCGTGACGCCTTCGCTCGTGTAGGTCACGGGCGCGCTTGGGACGTCGCCCGGACGAGCCGCAGCGGCGCGGCGGTAATCCGCTGCGTTGACCCAAACGATGGGGAAGGGCTCCCCCCAGTAACGTTGCCGGGAGAACAACCAATCGCGGAGCTTGTAGTTGACCGTGGCCGCTGCGACGCCTTGGGCGGCGAGGGCGGCGGTGATTTTCTTTTTGGCGTCGGCCCAAGCGAGGCCGTTGTAGCCGGCGGAGTTTATCAGCTGGCCGTCGCCCACATAGGGTAACTTCGTCTCGCTCGTATCGCCGGCGGACTTGCTGGCCTCGATGACTTGGATGATGGGCAACGCGTATTTGACGGCGAATTCATAATCGCGCTCGTCGTGCGCGGGGACGGCCATGATCGCGCCGGTGCCGTAGCCCATCAGCACGTAGTCGGCGACCCAGATCGGCACGCGGGCGCCGTTGATGGGGTTGATCGCGTAGGCGCCGCTGAAGACACCGGATTTATCTTTGGCGAGGTCGGTGCGCTCGAGGTCGCTCTTGCCGGCGGATTTCTTGCGGTAATCTTCGACGGCGGATTTTTGCGCAGGCGTCGTGAGCGCGTCGACGAGTGGGTGTTCCGGCGCGAGCACCATATAAGTGCAGCCAAAAAGAGTGTCGGGGCGTGTGGTGAAAATCTTGAGCGGGCCGAGCGCGGCTTGCTCTAGCTTGAACAAAATCTCCGCGCCTTCGCTGCGGCCGATCCAGGCCTCTTGCATGCGCTTGGTGGAATCGGGCCAATCGACGTCTTTTAAGTCCGCGAGCAGGCGCTCGGCGTAGGCCGTGATGCGAAGGACCCATTGGCGGAGGTTGCGGCGCTCGACGGGGAAACCGCCGACCTCGCTCTTGCCGTCGACGACTTCTTCGTTGGCGAGCACGGTGCGGAGCTCGGGGCACCACCACACGGGGCGTTCGTCGACATAAGCGAGGCCGCGTTTGAAAAGCTGGAGGAAAATCCACTGCGTCCAGCGGAAATACTTGGGGTCGGTCGTGTCGATCTCGCGGTCCCAATCGTAGGAAAAGCCGAGGGCTTTGATCTGCCGCTTGAAATTGGCGATATTGTTTTGGGTGTTGGACGCGGGATGGGTGCCGGTTTTGACCGCGTGTTGTTCGGCGGGCAGGCCGAAGGCGTCCCAGCCGATGGGGTGGAGGACGTTGAAGCCCTTGGCGCGTTTATAGCGCGCGATGATGTCGGTGGCGGTGTAGCCCTCGGGGTGGCCGATGTGGAGCCCCGCGCCCGAAGGGTAGGGGAACATGTCTAGCACGTAGTATTTCGGCTTCGACGAGTTTTGCTCGGCGCGAGCGGTGTGGTTTTCCTCCCAGAAAGATTGCCAGTGAGGCTCGATCTCTAGGAAGTTGTATTCTTTGCACTGGGTAGCCATCGCGTGAAACCTTCCATAGTTCGTCTTTCAACAGCTCGGTCAACCTTCGCCTTTGCCCTCGGCTTGGCGCTGGTGTTCGCCGCGTCCGCGCAGGCCGCGATGAGCCGAGGTTTTAATCGTCTCCTCGACGCCGTCGTGCGGATCGACGTGCGCGAGGTCGCTTTCGAGTCCGGCGCGCGGCGCTACGCTTCGAGCATCGGCTCGGGTGTGATCTTGTCGGCCGATGGGCTCGTGTTGACCAACGCCCATGTCGCCAGTCCGCGCGCCGTCGAGCTTTCCATCACGTTGTCCAATCTTGAGCGCGTGAGCGCCAAGCTCGTGGGCTGGGATCACTGGACGGATTTGGCTTTGTTGCGGATCGACGTCGCCGACGCCCAGCGCCGCGGGTTGAAATTCGCCATCGCTGAGTTCGGCGACAGCGCGAAATTATTCCCCGGTCAGACCGTGTTTGCGGTGGGCACGCCGCACGGCCTTACGCGCACCGTCACGCGCGGGATCATCTCTAATAATAACCGCTATTTCGAAGACACCAACGGCGTTAACGGCTACGAAACCGGAGCTTTCAACACGTGGCTCCAGACCGATGCCGCGAT
>CAJAFD010000342.1 GCA_903938935.1 uncultured Opitutia bacterium | reverse complement strand
GGTGGCGTAGCCGCCGTCGCGCAGCAGGCGGGCGATCGTGATTTCGGAGGCGGGCAGGCCGAGCTGGCCCTGCGCGGCGAGGCGAATCGCGTCGTCGTAGCGGCCGACGCCGCCGATCCCGATGGCGCACTCCAGGCCGCCGACGCGTTGTTGATAACGTCCGGTGAGAAAAGCGGTGCGGGTGGGTGAGCACTCGGGGCCGTTGGCGTAAAACTGCGTGAAGCGCACGCCACCGGCGGCCAGCGCATCCAAATTGGGCGTAGCGATTTCACTGCCGTAGCAACCGATGTCGGAATAACCGACGTCGTCAGCCATGATGATGATGACGTTGGGCCGCTCAGCGGCGCGCGCGACTAACACCACGGACAGGACTGCGATCAGACGAAGGGCCATCTTCATAGGGATTCGGGGGATGAAAAATAACCGCGATTTGCGGCGGGGGTGTTAGAACGATGTTGGCGAGGAGGCTCCAAGAGAAGCCCCATCGCTCGGACGTCGGCGGCGCGAATCCACCGGCGTCATTTTATCAATCAAAGCGTGCCGGTCGGTTTGGCGCCTGGCCAGCCTTTGCGCCATTGGGCGAGGAGTTGTTCGACGAGCTCGCCGTTGGCGGGGGATTTGGCGATGTTGAAGTTTTCCTGTGGATCGATCTGGTGATCGTAGAGCTCGATGGCGTCGATTTTGGTGTGGTCATCGCGGCTCACCCAGACGGTGAGGCGGTAACGCTCGGTACGCATGGAGTAGCCCATGAGTTGGCCCGCACCGGTTTTACCAGCGTTGCGGGGGTATTGGCTGAAGGCGGCGGATTTCCAGGGGCGGTTCGGATTATCGAGGAGCGGTTTGAAGCTCACGCCTTCGAGATGGGAGGGCAACGCGAGGCCGGCGAGATCGGCGAGCGTCGGGTAAATGTCGACGAATTCGACGATGGATTTGGTCTTGGCGCCGGCGTTTTTCATGCCGGGCACGGAGAGGAGCAGCGCGGTGTTGGTGTCGTTTTCGGTGGTGGAGTGTTTGCACCAGGCGTCGTGTTCGCCGAGCTTCCAACCGTGGTCGCCCCAGAGGATCACGATGGTGTTTTTGCGCAGATCGAGGCGATCGAGCTCGTCGAGTAACTTGCCTACTTGCGCGTCCATATAGCTGATCGAAGCGTAGTAGCCGTGCTTGAGCTGACGGGCGAGATCGTCGGGAATCGAGCCTTCAGGGATGCCGTAATAATTGCGAAGTTCGCCTCCGGGGAGGATCGAGTAATCGGGCGCGTCTTTCGGGCGGAATTTATTGGGCGCGAGCTCAATCTTGGCTGGATCGTAGAGGTCCCAGTATTTCTTGGGCGAAACAAACGGGAGGTGAGGTTTCACAAAACCCACAGCGAGGAAGAAAGGCTCGGATTTTTTGCTCATGCTCTGGAGCGTGGAAACGGCGAGTTCGGCGACTTTACCGTCTTGGAAATAATTATCGGGCACGTCCGCGCCTTCAAAGGCGGGGCCGCGGATGTTTTTTCGCGCGGGCATTGAATCGGGGATGGTCGCAGCGGCACTGGCGACGGCCTTGGCTTTGCCTTTCCCTTTGGCTTTGGGCTCGGGATTATTGTCGCCGTCAGGATCGACCCCGTAACGGCGGGCGTTCAGTTTGACGTTTTCCGGCAACGCGTACGTTTCGGCTTTCGGTGTGCCCCACGGGACCGACCAGCTCGGGGCGTCGTCGAGGCTGCCGTGGTAAATCTTGCCCATGCCTTGGACGTGGTAACCGTTATTTTTGAAGTGTTGGCCGAGAGTGACTACGTTGGGCAGGGCGACGCGGAAGTGCGTCTCCAAATCCCAGACCTTGTTCGTATCGGGCCGAGTGCCCGTCAAAATACTGGTGCGCGTCGGTGAACAGACCGCTTGCTGGCAGTAAGCGCGTTGAAACGTGAGGCCGGATTTCGCGAGCCGGTCGAGGTTAGGGCTCTTGATGTAGTCGGCTCCGTAGGCACCGAATTCGGGCCGGAGATCATCGACCGCAATAAAGAGAACGTTGGGCCGGGCCGCAGAGGAATCGGCAGCACGGGCGAGGCCCACCGCGGCTAGGCAAAGCATCAAACAGAGGAACGATTTCATATAAATTAAAGAAAGGAAGGAGACCGCGCCGGATCAGCGCTTGCGTTTATTTTTGCGAGGTTCGGGTGGCTCGGCGCGTTCGGCCGACGCGGCATCTTCGACGGAAAACTGCCCGGCCCGACGGAGTGCGATCACCCACGGGGGGCCGACGTCTTCGGCCGCGAGCGGTTTAAACGCCGCGAGCTCGTTTGCCTCCGACCAGTCGGGCGCAATAGCCGTTGTCGCGAAGCCTGCCTGTGCCGCGCTTGCCACCGTGCCGCTGCCGACGAGCAGGTTTCTGCGGTAGGTGTTCGGCTTGAACGCGAACCGGTCCAGCGGGGCCGTCGTCTCCGCGAGTGTGACGAGGACCGAATCACCACCTTGCGACCGCACAAAACGGTTATTTTCGATCAGGCATCCTTCCGGCAACAGGATCTGCTGCGATTCAGGCCAATGATTCTTATAAGACGAGCCGACCTCGAGATCGGGTCCGGAGATTCCCACCATCACATTATCGGACAATTTGAGGTTCTTCACCTGCGGGTAGGTAGGGATGCGCACGTCGGCCGTCTTCCGGCCATTGGGCTTCACGTCGGGGACGTAACTGGGCGTCAGGGCGTCCGCGATGAACTCGCCGCACGCGACGCGGATGCCGTAGCTGCAGCCCGAGACAAAATTCCCCCGCACCACGTTGTCGCGGCCGGACATCCGCAGGCCTTGGGCTCCAGCGATGCCTTGGCCCAGCACGACGTTATGCTCAACGGTGTTGAAATTACCGCGCCGGATATTGATGCCACCGCGCGTGGCGATGACGGTGTTGTGGCGCACGATATTGTGGTTCGATTTGAGCGAGATGATCTCCGTCCCTTCCCCGTCCGCGCGGTCGAAAAGGTTGTGTTCGATCGTAAAATACGCGCCGTCCTCGTCACGTTCTTCGAGCTTGCCCGAACCCCAGACGCGGATGATCTCGCGGCCGTTGGCGCCGGCGACGTAAGGGACGTTTTTGAAATGAGAGCGGCTCACCGCGTTGCGCCGACTATCGACGATCGCGTTGCCGATGAGTGGCTGGAGATGATTCTTCCCTTTGAAAAAGCACCGCTCGATGCGGTTGTCGTCGCCTTCGAAAAACACCCAGTAGTATTCCGTTTCGAATGAGGCTGGGTTGTAGTCCGTGATGGCGGTGTTGCGGACCACGCCATGGTGGGACTTGAACTGAATCACGGCGCCTTTGGTGATCGCGCCGCCGTGAAACCAGAGTCCGTCGACCGTGACGTGGGGGGCGTTGATTTCCAACGACGAGGTCCCGCCCAGCTTCACGCCACCGGGCGTCTCCGCCCGGATAATCATCGGGCTATCCGGCTCGCCGCCCCGATTGACGACGACCTTAACGTCATTCCATGCGCCGTTCTTGAGCGTCACGGTATCGCCTGCTCGGGCCGCTTTAAGTGCCGTCGGGAGTTCGCCCGGGCCTTCAACGAAGTGATCCCGAGCCGTAAGCGGTCCGGAAAAAGCCGCGATCAACCCGCCAACCACTGCCGCCATGCGAAGAGGGACCAGGCCGAGCGAACACCTCATCATAATTTGGTCCCTTTGCGGTTGATCGTGTAAGTAATGAAGACGGCGCGGTCGTCGCCTTGCAGGATGCGCGTGGCTCCACTCGTGCCGGCGCGGATAAACTGCTTGTTGAGCGCATTGTTCACATTCACCGCAACGGTGTGGCTCATGTTCCGGCTGCTTGAGAGGGTGTAACGGGCGCCGAGGCTCCAGACTTGGTAGGCGGGAACCGTGAGGGCCCATTGGCGAGAGGAGAAAGTGACCACGCGACGTTCGGCAGGACCGGTCACGGTGTCGCCCGCGATCGGCGTTTCCGTCGGAGTCGCACCCACAAAGGTCACGCCGAGATTCGTGGAGAAATTTTTCAGCGAGCCCCGCGACGGGCTGTACTTGACGGTGAAGCTGCCGTTGTAGGGAGCCACATACTGCACCTTGCGGCCGATGGCCTGCGGATTCGCGTCACCAAAATCCGTGTAGATCGAGTGGACGTTGCCGTAGCTACCGAGCAGGAACCATTCGTTCGTTAGGCTCCAACTGACATCCGCCTCATAGCCGCGCACCAACTGGTCCCCGTCGCGCCGACTGATCGTGAGGCCGGTGACTGGATCGATGTCGTCCACGCTCACGTTTTGCCGATTGATATAAAAACCGCTCAGCGTGTAGGTCAGGCGGTCGCCGAAGAATGAGCCCTTGAAACCATAGTCCCAGCCGTCGGCCGTTTCCGGCTTGTAGGTCGGATTGGCGATCTCGACGGGGTTGTCGCCCTGGGATTGGAAGAAGCTTCGGCTGTAGCTGGCGTAGACGCGGAAGTTTTCCTTGAGCTTAAAGTTGGCGCCGAGATTCGGGTTAAAGGAGGTGATCGTTTTTTTGATTTGATCGCCGACTTGGTAGCCGGGGATGAACGGCGTAAACGAGGACGCGGCGGTCAGGAAATCGCGGTGGCGATAGCGGATGGAATCAAAGCGGGCGCCGGTGAAGCCCAACAGGCGGCCGTCTAGAAACGAGGTCTGGTGGCGCAGCAGACCGCCCATCACGGAGATGCGGCGTTTCATCTTTCGCGTGGAGACAAAGCCGTTCGCCGGATTAGGGTCCTTCGTAAAATATCCGATGGGCCCGACCGGATTGTAATTGGCATCGACCGTCACGCTGCGGGCCTGATTCCAGGCCACGATGTCGGGATGCGTGGCGGCAGCGTAGCTGATGGTCGGATCCCACCGGTAGTAATCGTTGAAGTCGAAAGTGAGCAGCGTGCGATGCTCGAGCTTGCGATGGTTGGTCCAATACTGGGCGAGCAAGTCGCCCTGGAAGGAACCGCCGTCTTCGAAAATCCGACCCCAATTGGGCGTGGCCCCGCGTTGGGAAAAGGCCGGCACGGTGTTGGCCTTGTTGATGAGGATGTTGCCCCAGTTGGTGTTCTGGTTGAAGTCATCTCGTCCGGCCGAATAAAAATTACCCGAGGCGCGGAGGCTGAAGATGTCAGTGAGCTTTTTCTCCAGCGTGCCCGTGAGCGAGGTGTTGTCGCGGTTAAGACGGCTGTTGGGGCCGTAGGCGCTGTTTTTCGCGAGATTGTAGGCGTAACCGATGGCGACGTCGTCCGCATCGATGGTGGCGGTGGTGCCGGTGCCTTTCTTGTCGATGATGACCGGCGCTCCGGCCAGCGGAGAGTTGCGCTGCTGCTCGAAAACCTCGGCCATAAGCGTGAGCTTGGCGCCGTTGTTGAAAATGTGATCGAGCGCGAGGAAGTATTCCTTGTTGCGGGCCAACGACCAATCCGCCTCGAAATCCCGCTGATAGTAGCTCGCCGTCAGGAGGTAATTGGTCTTGCCGAACTGGCTTGTGACGAGGGGGCCGGTGCCCTCGAGGGTGACGCGTTGCGTGCCGTAGTCACCGTAGTTGAAGGACAGTTTCTGATTGGCCACGGACTTGGGCGACTTGGAAATCATGTTCATCATGCCGCCCGGCGAGGACCGGCCGTAGATCGCAGCGTTGGAGCCTTTGATGATCTCAATGCGGTCGATGTTGCTAGAACCGTAGCGGCCGAGGCGGAAAAATCCGTCGCGCAGCTGGTTGTTCGAGGTAAAGCCGCGCAGCACGAAATTACCGCCCACATCGAGGCCAGTGAAACCGCCGACGTGGCTGACATTGTCGGAGAGTTCAAAGATGCCGAAGTCTTCGAGGAACTCGTTGGTCATGACGTTCACGGTGTAGGGCAAATCAATGATCTGCGTCTTGACGCGACTGCCGCTCATCGTCTCGGAGGCGACGTAGCCGCGGACGGACTCAGAGCTGACCTCAAACGGAGAGAGTTCGACCGGCGCGGATTCCTTCGGCGGGGTCGGCGCTGTCTGGGAAAAGCCCGGCAGCGCGATCAGCAAGCTGGCGGTGAACAGGGTAAAGGGATGTTTGAGTGGCATGGGCTGGGCTAGAGGGTTGGGTGAAAGTGAAAGGGCCGAGCGAAAATCAGGGCTGCTTTTTCTTTTTCTCCTTCTTCCCTACGTTGCTCGCGTGGCGACCGGACTCGTCGCCGGTGTCCGGGATGCCGCCGGCGGGATTGAGCTGATCGAGGGCGGTTTGGAGGCGTTGCCGGGCGGCGACGGCGGCGGCATTTTTCGTGTCGGCGGCGACGAGTTTCTCGGCGAACGGCGCGTCGCTCATGTCGAAAAGTTCACCGGCCTGATTGAGTTTCCAGTCGGCTTCGCGGACATACCAACTCCGGGCGAGTTGGTTGAAGATCCAAGGGCGCGGCTCACCTTTTTCACCACGCACCTGAGCGGCAAAACTACGGCCGTCGATCACGGTGTTCGCTGGAAGCTTCGCGCCGGCCAACGCGGCAAACGTTGGGAGGAAATCGCTCGAATCCACGAGGTCGGCGGAGACTTTACCCGCCGGCGTGACGCCGGGCCAACTGACGATCAGCGGCACGCGGCCGCCACCGTCGAGCATCGAGCCTTTGGCCCCGGCAAGCGGTCGGCCGCCGATGGTGGCGCGATCGGCCCGGGGGTTGGCGGTGCCGTTGTCGCCGAAGAAGATCACGAGGGTTTTATCGCGCAGCTTCAGGCGGTCGAGCTCAGCCATCAATTTACCGACGAGTTTGTCCATGTAGACTACG
>CAJAFD010000341.1 GCA_903938935.1 uncultured Opitutia bacterium | reverse complement strand
TCGTTGCGAATGGCATTTTCGAATACCGCGACCTCGGTGAGGGAATCGAATTTAGTGACGCCGAGGCCGGTGACAAAATTGCGGATGGCGCTGGCTGGGATGCCACGACGGCGAAGACCGGAGAGCGTGGGCATGCGCGGATCGTCCCAACCGGCGACAATTTTTTCCTGCACGAGCTGGAGGAGTTTGCGCTTGGAGACGAGCGTGTAGCCGAGGTTGAGCTTGGCGAATTCGTATTGGTGCGGCAGCGCGCGTGGAAGATCCAAGGAGCCGAGAAGCCAATCGTAGAGCGGGCGGTGATCGACGAACTCCAGCGTGCAGATACTGTGGGTGATGCCCTCGAGATAATCGCTGAGGCAGTGCGCGTAATCATAAAGCGGATAGATGCACCACGCGTCGCCGGCGTGGTGGTGCGGTACATGACGGATGCGGTAGAGCAGCGGATCGCGCAGCCAAAGATTGGGCGCGGCCATGTCGATTTTGGCGCGAAGCGAGCGGGCGCCGTTGGGGAACTCGCCGGCTTTCATGCGGCGGAAAAGATCTAGATTTTCGGCGACACTCCGTGAGCGAAACGGGCTTTCGCGGCCGGGTTGATCGGGCGAGCCGCGGTAGCTTTCGGTGTCTTCGGCGCTGAGGTCGCAAACGTAGGCTTGGCCTTTTTGGATGAGTTCGAGGGCGTAGTTGTAAAGTTGCTCAAAATAATCGGAGGCAAAAAACGCTTCGGATTGAGCGCTGGGCGCGGTGGGCGCGAGGTAGAAGTCGGGGCGGCCTTGGGAGATGAGCGCGGCGGGTTTGGCGCCTTTGGGTTTGAAGCCGAGTTGCGCGTCGGCCCAGCCGGCGATGAGCCAAAGAACATCCGTGGTGATCGAGTCCACGTACTCGACGTCTTCCTTGACGGGATTGGTGTCATCGAACCGCAAGTTGCACTGGCCATTATTTTCGCGGGCGATGCCGAAATTAAGGCAGATCGATTTCGCGTGGCCGAGGTGAAGGTAGCCGTTGGGCTCGGGCGGGAAACGCGTGACGATCTTGGGGTAGCGCTTTTCCGCGACGTGACCGGCGACGATATCGCGGACGAAATCGCTCGGGGGCGGAGGCGTGGCGGGCGCAGTATTTTCAGCTGTCATAGCGGGTCACTTTACGTCGTGGCACGTGGCGAATCAACGTCGCAGTTGGAGGCGCGGGCTTGACGCACCGAAGGCCGGTACGCTTCATGGCGGCTCAGTCCTGCGAGCGTAGCACAATGGATAGTGTAGTAGCCTCCGAAGCTATTGATCTGGGTTCGATTCCCAGCGCTCGCACCAGATTTTACTTAACGTTTTTTTTATTTTCCCGCCAGCCGCGCCAGAACTCTACGATGATAGGCACGATCGAGAGGATGATGATCGCGAGGATCACGAGTTTGAAGTTCTTCTGCACGAAGGGTTGGTTGCCGAACCAAAATCCCGCGTAGATGAAAAAATAAATCCAGACGAAGCCACCGATCGCATTGTAGCCCATGAAACGCGAATAGTTCATCCGGCCCGCACCGGCGACGAAAGGCACGAAGGTGCGTACGATAGGTACAAAGCGGGCGAGGATGATCGCGCGACCACCGTATTTTTCAAAAAACGCATGCGCCCGTTCGAGATGTTTTTTGCGCAGGAAAATCGAGTCTTCACGTTTGAAGACGGCGGGGCCGATCTTAGCGCCTATCCAGTAATTTAACGTA
>CAJAFD010000340.1 GCA_903938935.1 uncultured Opitutia bacterium | reverse complement strand
TCGTCGACGATGAGGAAATCGGTGGCGAGCGGCGCGGATTCGTTGGCCACGAAGCCGCCGCCGGCGGGGTCGTATTTGAGGAGCCGGTGGATCGTGGTCGCGAAGCCGCCGGTGGTCTGCGCGAGACGTTGCGCGGCGCGTCCGGTGGGAGCGGCGAGGTGGACGCGGACCTTTTTGGCTTTTAGAATTTCGACGAGGGCTCGCAAAATACTGGTTTTTCCCGTTCCTGGGCCACCGGTCAGGATCGTAAATTTTTTAGTGAGGGCGTTTTTGACGGCGGTGCGTTGGAGCTCGTGGAAAGTGAAGCCGGCTTTGGCTTCGGCCCACGTGACGGCGGCGTCGGCTTTGATTGCGGGGAGGCCGCTGCCGGTGCGGGCGAGGCGGGCGACGACCTCGGCGATTTTTTGTTCGGCGCGGTCGTGGTGCGGGAGCTGGATCAACGCGGAACCGGGGAGCGGGTTTTCCACGCCGGCGGGTTGATGACGGGAAAGCGCTTTGGCTTGGACGAGGGCGTCGATGCGGGCGGTGATGTGGTCGCCGCTCGTCTCGAGCATCGTCGCGGCGTAGTCTTGGAGATCGGCTTCGCGGTAGGCGGTGTGGCCCTCGTCCTGGAGCGTCTCCAAAGCGTAAATGAGGCCGGCGTCGAGGCGGGGCGGGGCGTCGTTGGCGAAGCCGAGGTTGATGGCGATGCGGTCGGCGGTTTTGAAACCGATGCCGTCGATCTCGCGGGCGACGCGGTAGGGTTGCTCGAGGAGAATGGGTTTGGCTTGGGCGCCGTAGCGCTCGACCAGTTTCACGCATTGGCTGGGCGTGACGCCGTAGGTCTGGAGGAAAATGTAGAGTTCGCGCTCCGTGCGTTTGGCGTCCCAAGCGGCTTTGATGGCGGTGGCGCGTTTCGGGCCGATGCCGGGGACGTCGCGGAGTTTGCCGGATTCTTCGGAGAGGACGCGGAACGTGTCGGTGCCGAGGGCATCGACGATTTTATTGGCGTAGGCTTTACCGATGCCGGGGACGAGACCGCTGCCGAGGTATTTGCGGATGCCGTAGACGCTGGCGGGGAGCTCGCTTTTGAAGGCGGCGATTTTGAACTGGGCGCCGTGTTGAGAGTGTTGGGTCCACTCGCCGGTGAGGTGGAGCGTCTCGCCGCATTCGACGCTGGGCAGGGCGCCGACGATGGTGACTTTTTCGATTTTTTCCTCGGAGGAAGCCGGAGTTTTTATGGCCGCGGGACGAGTGTCGGGGCGAAATTCCGCGATCGTGTAATGATTTTCCTCGTTGTGGAAAATGATGCGTTCGAGGACGCCGGTGAGCGTGGAATGGGCGGCGGGCGGTGGCACGGGCGAGGGAAGGTGAAGCGGGAAATCGTGGCGTGGCAAACCGAGGATTGCGGGCGGCGGGCGAGCGGCTCAGGTTGGGCGCATGAATACGATCGTACCCAGCTCGTTTTTGCCGGTGATTCAGTTGGCGATCACGCCAGTGATTTTGTTGAGCGGCGTGGGTGGGTTGATGATCACGTTGACCAATCGGATGGCTCGCGTGGTGGACCGCACGCGGATTTTGGCGGGGCAAGTGCGGCAGGCGGCTTCGCAAGAAAGCGAGGAACGCGAGCACTTGGAGCATCAGCTGGATATCTTGTGGCGGCGGGCGCGTCTGGTGCAACGGGCGGTGATGTTTGCCGGCTTAAGCATGCTGCTAGCGTGCGTGCTCGTGATGATTATTTTCGTGGACGCGGTGCTGGAGCGTGAATTTGCCGTCGAGATGGTCGTGATTTTTCTGGCGAGTATCGCGTGCTTGATCGCGGCGTTGGCGGCGTTTCTGCGCGACATCGTGGTCTCGCTGCGGGCCTTGAAACTGGAAGTCGTGCGCGTGCGCGGGCTCAGTCGCTGAGGGCGGCTTGGATTTCGGCGAGATTCGCAAAAACGCGCGTGGCGCCGGCGGCATGAAGCTCCGCGGCGTGGTGCGTGCCGGTGGTGACGGCCCAGCAAGGGAAGCTGGCATTGAGCGCGGCTTGGACGTCGAACGGGGAATCACCGACGAGTAGCGTCGTCGCGGCGTCGGCGTGAAGCGTGGTGAGGACGTGGGCGGTGAAGGCCGGCTCGGGCTTGAGCCACGGGGTGTCTTGGGCGCCGAAATTGCCGGCGAGAAAAGGGGTGAAGCCGAGGTGATCGGCGATGAGGCGGGAAGACGGGGCGTGTTTGTTGGTGAAAATCGCCACGGTGAGGCCGCGTGCGTGCAGGTCGCGCAGCAGCGCAAGAGCGCCGGGGAGGGCGAGGACATCGTCGAGCATCGTACGATCCCAGTAGGCGCGATAAATTTTCACGGCGGCGGGGACTTGGTCGGGGCGGATGAATTTGAGCAGGGCGTTTTCGAGGCCGCCGCCGACGGCGTCGCGCACCTGGGCGAGCGTGGGTGCCGGCTGGCCGAGTTGCGGCAGGGTGTGCGCGTAGCAGCGATGGATGGCGGCGAAGTGGTCGATGAGCGTGCCGTCGAGGTCGAAGAGAAGGGTGCGAAACTGCATGAGCGGAAACAGTGGCGGCGCGAATGGGGCGGAGGCACGGAAATTTTTTAGGGTTTGGTTTTGCGCGGAGTCCGCTACAACCGAGCCCATGTCTGATAACGCCGATCAACCGCAGGCCCGCGTGACCGTGCAACCGGGTGCGCAAGGTTGTGCGGTGATCTTGGCTGGCGTTTGGCGCATCACCGCCGCGCCCCCGCGCTGGACGGACTACGTGGGCGGGGAGAAACCAGCCCGCGTCACAGTCGTGATGGATGCGGTGGAGCGCTGGGATTCGTCGCTGCTGTTGTTTCTTTTTGAAGTGCAACAATGGTGTCGGATGCACGGCACGCATTGTGATTTCGCGGCGGTGCCGGCGAAGGTGCGGACCTTGCTCGGCCAGTTGTTGGCTTCGCATGAGACGAGCGTGCCGTTTGACCGCTCGGAGAATTTTTTAACGAGCGTCGGGTTGGCGACGCAGGACGCGTGGAAAAAAGTGCGGGAGATCATCGCGTTTGTGGGCGAGTGCGTGATCAGCGCGTGGCGGCTGGTGCGAATGCCGCATAAATTTCGCTGGCGGGACTGCGTGGACGAGATGCAGCAATGCGGCGCGATGGCGTTGCCCATCGTGAGCCTGATCAGTTTTTTGGTCGGTCTGATCATGGCGTACCAAGCAGCAGTGCAGCTGCGGCAGTTCGGCGCGGATATTTATGTAGCGGATTTGGTGGGCCTGTCGGTCGTGCGCGAAATGGGGCCGATGATGGCGGCGATCGTATTGGCGGGGCGCACCGGCGCGGCGTTTGCGGCGACGCTCGGCAACATGAAGGCCAACGAAGAAATCGACGCGCTCGCGGCGCTCGGGATTTCGCCGGTAGATTTTTTGGTGCTGCCGCGCATCGTGGCGCTCGGCTTGATGATGCCGTTA
>CAJAFD010000339.1 GCA_903938935.1 uncultured Opitutia bacterium | reverse complement strand
GAGCCATCGCGACGGTGCGGGCGCTCGAGGGCGATTTCATGGTTTTAGGCGTGGGCGGGAAGATGGGGACGACGACGGCGTTGATGTTGCGCCGGGCGCTGGATGCCGCCGGCAAACGAGACGTGAACGTTTACGGCGTGTCGCGGTTTAGTCGACCGGAGGCGGCGGAGGCGTTGCGGCGCGGTGGCGTGGAGCCCATCGCGTGCGATCTCGCCGATGCGGCGCAAGTGGCCCAACTCCCGCGCGTGACCAATGTCGAATACCTCGCCGGGCAAAAATTTGGTACCGACAGTGCACCTGGCGAGACGTGGATCCAAAACACGATCGTCCCTTCGCTTGTCGCCGAGCATTTCAAGGCCTCGCGCATCGTGGTGTTTTCCACGGGCTGCGTGTACCCGTTCGTATCGGTCGATGGACCCGGCGCCAACGAGACGACGCCGGTGGCGTTTCTCGGCGAATACGCGAGCACCTGCGTCGGCCGCGAACGGGTGTTTGGACATTTTGCGCAGAAACACGGGACGCGGCAATTGATGTACCGTTTGAACTACGCGGTGGAGTTGCGCTATGGCGTGCTCGTCGATGTGGGAACGGCGGTGCTGCGCGGCGCGCCGGTGGATATCACGATGGGCGCGTTTAACCTCATCTGGCAGGGCGATGCGTGTGCGCGGGCGATCCAATGTCTCGCGCACACGGCGAACCCGCCGAAGATTTTGAACATCACGGGAGCAGAGAAAATCTCGATCCGCGCGGTGGCAGAAAAATTTGGCGTGATTTTCGGGAAAGTGCCCGTGTTGAAAGGTACGCCCGCGAAAGAAGCGTGGCTGGCGGATGCGAGTGAATCGATCCGACTCTTTGGCCCACCGACGAAGACCTTGGACGAGTTGATCGCGCTCGTGGCGGCGCACGTGAGTGCGGGTGGGCGCTTGTTGGGCAAGCCCACGCATTTCGAAGCGCGCGACGGGAAATTTTAAACACCAGCAGCTATGACCATCTCCGCTATCCGCTCTCACCTTCTCGACGGCCACGCGATCCCGGCGCAGCCGTTGGCGCTCGATGCGCAGCGCACATTTTCGGAGCGTCACCAGCGGGCGATCACGCGGTATTATATGGCGGCGGGCGCCGGCGGACTCGCGGTGGGTGTGCATTCGACGCAGTTCGAGATTCGCGAACCGCAGCACGGTTTGTTTAAACCGGTGCTCGAGTTGGCCGCGCGCACGATCGATGAAGAACTCCGGAAAACGCCTCGGCCGTTTATCAAAATCGCCGGTGTGTGCGGTCGCACGGAGCAAGCGCTGCGGGAGGCCGAGATCGCGCAAGGCTACGGTTATCACGCGGGTTTGTTGAGTTTGTCGGCGTACAAAAACGACACCGAAGACGAGATGATCGCACATTGTCGGCGCGTGGCGGAAGTGTTTCCCGTTGTGGGATTTTACCTGCAACCCGCGGCGGGCGGACGGTTGCTGGGCTATTCGTTTTGGCGACGCTTCGCGGAGATTCCCAACGTGGTCGCGATCAAAATCGCGCCGTTTAATCGCTATCAAACGATCGACGTCGTGCGCGCCGTGGTTGAGGCGGGGCGCGATGACATCGCGATTTATACCGG
>CAJAFD010000338.1 GCA_903938935.1 uncultured Opitutia bacterium | reverse complement strand
AGGTCGCCCTCGTAGGTGGCATCGAGAAACATTTTCCCGGCGTACGTTTTGCCGCTGAGGGTGGTGATCGCGGTGATGCGCGCGCCGGATTTTTTCACGCCCTTCTCGCGGTCGAGCCATTCGTCGCGGACGACCGGGAGTTGGAATTCGCGCACGAGATCCTCGAAGACCTTTTCGGCCACGTGGGGCTCGAAGATCCACATGGTGCGGTTGACGCCGTCCATGGCGGGCGTGCCTTGGCCTTTGTTGCCGTATTCGGATTTCTGCTGCTGGCGCCAAGCGGCGGGCTGGTCGTAGTGTTGCCAGATGCGGTGGTAGAAATCGCGGGCGAGGCCGCCGATGACGGATTTGTCGCCGGTGTCGGTGAAGCCGAGGCCGCCGGCGGAAAGACCACCGAGGTGTTTATCGGGTGAGACGATGATGACCGACTTCCCCATTTTCTTGGCCTGGACGGCGGCGGTGACAGCGCCGGCGGTGCCACCGTAGATCACGAGATCGTAGGCTGCGGCGGCGCGGAGAGATGCGCCCGTGAGAGCGAGGGCGAGCGTGGCGAGGAGGGAGCGGAGCATGGCGGGGTAGGGTTTAGGCGGGTGGAGCCCCGCCATTTTTTGGGGTTGTTAATAGGCGCCTTTGATCGCGAAGGTCCAGGATTGGCCGACGGTCTCGTTGCGGGTGATGGCGGTGGGCCCGGTGATAAATTTCTGCATGTTGATGTAGGGCGTATCGAGCAGGTTGCGCACGCTGATCGAGAGGCTGTAGGTCGGGTTCAGGCGCCAGCTGCCACCGGCGTCGAGGTTGGTGCGGTGGCGACGATAGGTCGTGCCGGCGAGGTTGGTGTTAACGTCGTCGGACCAGTTCCAATTGCCGTAGAGATTGAGTTTATTGAGCGTGTAATTGAGGCCGCCGCTGGCGAGGTGAGGCGTGAGGTTGGCGCGGGGGACTTCGGCGTAGAGGCGCGTGTAGCTGCCGCGGACCGAGAGGCGTTTGAAGAGGGTGCCGAGGAAGCCGAGGGTCTGGTTGTATTCGAGTTCCATGCTGCGGATCTTGATGCGATCGGTGCCGTTTTCGGTGGTGATGAATTCGTAGCCTTGGAGCTCATCGTCACCGGTGTAACCGAATTCTTGGGCGCTGAGGCGGTCGGTGATGAAGAGGTTTTTCACGCTACGCTCGGTGAAGGTGGCGGCGAGTTGGCCGATGGGTTCGAAGTAGTAGGCGATGCGCGCGGCGTAGTTATCGGATAATTCGGGTTTCAGCCGTGGATTGGGCGTGGTGACCGTGAGGGCGGTGTCGTTGATGGTCCAGACGCCGGCGAGGTTGACGTAGGAAGGACGGCGGATGGTCGAGCTGTAGCCGAAGTGCAGGTCGAGGTTGCGCGCGAGGTTGTACTTGAGCGAGGCGCTGGGAAAAAAGTTGTGGTAAATGCCGGTGCGCGAGACGCGGGGCTGGGAGAGGAATTGGTAGTTGATGCCAGGGATGGTGGTGGCGACGCCGGCGGCGTTGACGGGAAAGCCGGCGGCGCGGACCTCGGCGGGCGGGCGGGTGTCGGCTTCGTTGGCTTCGGTGGTGGTTTCTTCCCAGCGGAGACCGGCGCGGGCGGTGACGTTTTTGATTTTGGCGGTGCCCATGAAGAAGCCGGCGTCGATGCGTTCGTAGTAGCGACGGCGGCGGGCGACGTAGGATTGGTAGTAGTTGTCGTCGTTGGTGCCCCAGCTTTGGCGGAAGGCGGCGGGGTTATTTTTGTAGAGGTCGCCGATGGCGCGGAGGTTGGGCATGAAGACGCTGGCGCCGGAGAGGGAGGTGGCGCTGCCGTCGTTCATGGCGAGGGAGTATTCCCAAGGTGAACGGTAGGCATCCCAAGCGCCACGGGCCGGGATCACGCCGCCGGGAGCGTAGTCGTAGCGTTTGGCGAGTTGGTCGTCTTCAAATTTTTGGATCTGCTGGCGGGTTTTGAGACCGCTCTTCCAAATGACGGGGAGCCATTTGGAAGTCTTGAGCGTGCCGATGAGTTCACCGCTGAAGAGCACGGTGCGGCCGAAACGGCCGTCGTTGGCCGTCAAGGTCGGGTTGGTGTAACTGGAGCCGAGGGCGATGTCGGGTCCGGCGATTTGGGTGAATTTCCAGTCGCTAGAAAGCAGCGAGGAGCGCGAGGCGCGATAGGTGATGCCGCTGGCGGTGGGGGAGTTGGTGTCGCGGATCGACTGGTGGCGGCCCATGGGATCGTACCAACTGGTGGAATCGGAATAGGCGCCCTTGGCTTCGAGTTCGAAATTGCCGCGTTTAAAAAGGGCGCGCGGGATCAGCGTGAACGTCTCGCCCATTTTGGAGACCGCGACCGGATTGACTTGCACCGTGCCGGAGGCGGCGGAGGTGAAGTTGAGGAGGGGATTATCGCCGACGACTTGGCTGCGGGCGCCGGTGCTGGAGTTGAAGATGACGGTGCGCTGGGGCGTCCAGAGATCGGCGTAGTTGTAGATCGTGACGAGGCCGACATCGAGGTAAGGGTTGATGCGATAATCGGTGGTGAGCGTGGTGGCGAAACGCTTGTTGAAGCGGGGCGCCCACTGGAAGTTGAGCGTGGTGGGGACGAGCGGGCGGGTGTCGGTGCTCGTGACGGCGGTGCTGTAGGCCGAGGAAGTGATGAGGGCTTCTTGGTAGACGTTGGACTCGCTGATGTTGAGCACGACGCCGAGTTTTTTATCGAGGAAACGATCGGAGTATTCGAAGATGCCGCCGGGGCGGATTTTGTAGTTGGCGCGGTCTTCGTCGGGCCCGAGAGAGCGACCGGTTTTCATGGCTTCGGAGTGGGCCTCGACGTTGGCCTGCCACGTGACGCGGCGGCCGACGCGGTCGAAGGCGCGTTTGGTGCGTAGGTTGATGGTGCCGGCGGGGGCGTTGGCATCGACATCGGCGCTGACGGTTTTGTTGACCTCGATGGAATCCATACTGTTGAGCGAGGCCATCTCCATGGTGAAGGAGCGGGCGGCGCCGGAGCCGGAGTTGTTGGCGTCGGTGCTGGCGAGGGCGATGCCGTCCATGGTGACGGAGGTGTATTCGGAGCCGAGGCCGCCGAGGCGCACGGTACGGACTTCGCCGTAGAAAAGGTCGAGCTCGACGCCGGGGAGATGCTTGAGGAATTCGCCGACGTTGCCCTCGGCGTTGTCGCCAAACGCGTCGGAGGCGACGGTGTTGGTGATGTTCATGGAATTGCGCTGTTCCATGATGGCTTTGGCGCTGCCCTCGCGTTCGGAGGCGACGGTGAACGCAGCGAGCTTAACCGTGCCGTCGGCCGCGGTGGTGGCGTTTTGGAGGGTGTTGATGAGCTCGATGTTTTTGGTGGTGGTGGCACCGGGGGCGATTTCGACCGGGGTGGTGACCGTGCGGTAGCCCGTGTAAGTGACGACGAGCGTGAGGCGGCCGGCGGGCAGGGCGCTGAACGAGAACAAGCCCTCGGCTTCGGAGACCGTGGTAGCACCGGTCTCGACGAGGCGGATCTGGGCGTTGCGCACGTATTCGCCGGTGGCGGGGTTCAAGACGCGGCCGGAGAGGCCGCCGGCGGCGCTGGCCGTTTGGGCCGAGAGCAAGCAGTTCGAAACGAGGCACACGAGCGCGGTGAACGCCCAGCGGAAGGATAAACGCGGCATGACTTTAGGATTATTAGGGGGAGTAAGATCTAAAACCACCGAGGGGTAAGGCGGCTTGGGCTGTCAGCAGAAAGCTACAGCGAATCGAGCAAGAACGCTCTGAGTCGTTTTGCAATCGCGCAGGTGGTCGTGAGGGCGATACCGCAGGCTGCAATGCGTTGATTGCCGTCCGCGGGCGGTTTAGCTAGGACCCGGTCCAGGAGCAACAGGCCCAGCGAAGCGCTGTATGGCGGCGGCGGAGCGGGGATCGGAGCAGGCCGTCATCTAAAACGGGCGAGCGGCGAAGGGCGAGGCGCGGGATCAGACGGCGTCGGGAATCGCGAAATGGGAGCGGTGGGGCTCGCGGAGGAGTTGGCGGGCGCGGTCGAGTGCGGCGGGGCTGCCGGCGGCGGTGATGGTGTCGCCGGAGGCGTCGATTTCGAGCCACGGGCCGAGGGCCATGGGTTGAGCGGCGAGGTCGACGCCATGCACGCCGAGGTGGGTTTGCAGGGACTGCGCGGCCGCAGCGGCGGCGGGGAACGCGGCGAGCGCGGTGGCGACGGCGGCGGGCGCGGCGGGCGAGCCGACGCGGAGGGAAATATTACCGTAGTGGCAGATGCCGGCAGAGGCGTGGCCGGTGGCGGCGGACGCAGCGAGATCGGCGGAGCGACGGCTGCGGACCGCGTCGAAAAAGTTGGTCATGTGGGCCACCACGCCGCCGTCGCCGGGGAAATTTTTGATGAGTTTGCCCTGCGGATCTTTGGCGGTGCAGCCGATGAGGCCGGCGAGGGTGCCGCCTTCGCAATGCGCGATGAGGCCGACGCGGAGGCCGCCGGCTTGGTCCATGAAGTTGACGCCGGGTTTGGCGGGGAGGCCGCGTTGCTCGAAGATGACGGGCGCGCCGGGGAAATCGTAGACGGCGAGCTGAGTGTTGGGCGTCTCGGCGGCATCGTCGTGGACGTAGCGGCCGCCCAGGCCGAGGACGCGGCGAGGTGGGCCGTCGGCGCGGACCATGCGGCGGGCGACGTCGAGGAGGTGGACGCCGTTGTTGCCGAGGTCGCCGTTGCCGGTGGCCCAAGACCAGTGCCAATCGTAGTGGAGACCCTCGCGGTTGAGCGGGGTGACGGGCGCGGGGCCGCACCAGGTGTCGTAGTCGACGGCGGTGGGATACCACGGGGCGCGGCGGGCGACAGCGTCGCGTTTGCCGTAATAAACCGCGTGGACGTGCTGGAGTTTGCCGAGCCCGCCTGAGTGCAGGAACTCGATGCCAGCGGCGAGGCCGGACTCGGAGCGATACTGGGTGCCGACCTGCACGATGCGGTTGTATTTCGCGGCGGCGGCGACCATCTGGCGGCCTTCCCAGATGGTGTGGCTCATCGGCTTTTCAACGTAGACGTCTTTGCCGGCCTGACAGGCCCAGACGGTGAGGAGCGCGTGCCAGTGGTTGGGCGTGACGATGAGGACGGCGTCGACGTCGGCGCGGGCGAGGAGCGTGCGCGCATCGGGCGTGGTGAAGGGGGCGGGGCCGGTGCCGGCGAGGAGCGCGGCGACCTTGGCCATTTGGGCGGGATCGACGTCACAGAGGGCGACGACGCGGGCATCGGTGCGCTTGAGGATCTGTTGGACGTGGGCGGTGCCTTTGGCCCCGCAGCCGATGAGGCCGAGGCGGATCGCGCCGTTGGCACCGACGGGCGCGGCCCAGACGGACGGACGCAGGCTGGCGGCGGTGAGGCCGGCGGTGGCGGCGATGGCGGAGTGGCGGAGAAAGGAGCGGCGGCTGAGTGGAGACATGGGCGAGCTGTTGGGGCGAAGGTGGGAAAATGAGGGGGAATCAGGCGGTTGGGTAGGTGTAGCCTTTGCGGTAGTCGCGGCGGAGGAGTTGGTTGGCGGCTTCGTCGTTGAGGCAACGTTCGCGGGCGCCGTCCCAGTCGAGGCTACGACCGAGTTTCAAGGAAACCATGCCAAGGAGCGCGAGGTTGGTGGAGAGGTGAACGTCTTCGATATCGGCCACGGGGCGCGTGCCGGTGCGGATGGCGCGCAGGAAATCGGCCCAGAGTTCTTGGATGTTTTGCGAGTCGGGCTGGCCGAGTTGCGCGGGCTCCGCGATCGGCGGCGCTTTGCTGTCGGTGGGATAAAACGTCCAACCTCGCTGCCAGCCCATGTGGAAAATCCCCTTCGTGCCGTAGAAATAGCAACCGACGTTTTCGCCTTTGTCGGTGTTGTTGGCGCCGAAGCGGCGGTGCTCCCACTGCACGTTAAATTTTTCGAAACTGTACGTGGCGAGCTGGTGGTCAGGAGCGTCGGTGGTTTGCTCCTGGGCGTTGAGAATCGGTGCGCCAGCGATCGGGCGGCCGCCGCTGGAGAAGATGCGTTTCGGATATTTTTCACCGGTGACCCAAAGGACTTGGTCGAGCCAGTGGATGCCCCAATCGCCGAGGGTGCCGTTGGCGTAGTCGAGGTAGTTGCGGAAACCGCGCGGGTGGATGCCGCGGTTGCCGGCGCCTTTGGTGGTATCGCGCGGATCGCCGCCGTTGAACGGCCGGAGCGGGGCCGGGCCGCACCACATATCCCAATCGAGCTCCGGCGGCACCGCGACGGTGGGCAACGGTTTTTCCGGACCGCTGCCACCGTAGTTCACGAAGCAACGCACCATGCCGATCTCGCCGAGTTTACCCGAGCGGATGAAGTCGCGCCCGCTGATGTTGTGCGGGGCAATGCGGCGATGCGTGCCGACTTGGACGACGCGGCCCGTGGCGCGCGCGGCGTTTACCATCGCGCGGCCTTCCATGACGGTGTGGCCGATGGGTTTTTCAACGTACACGTGCGCGCCGGCTTGCACGGCGGCGATCATCGGAAGCGCGTGCCAATGATCCGGTGTGCCGATGATGGCGATATCGGGCTTCGTCGCGGCGAGACATTCGCGGTAATCTTTAAACAACTTCGGCGTGCTGCCCGAGCCCGCGGCGCCGTTTTTCAACGTGAGCTCGAACTGGCGCGAATCCACGTCGCACAACGCGACTAATTCGCACGCGCCGCTGGCGAGCGCCTCGCGCAAGATGTTGTTGCCCCACCAACCGCAGCCGATGAGCACGAGCCGGAAACGCGGGCCGCCGGATTTCGGCTGCGCGCGGAGGGAAAACGGGATCGCCGCGAGGGCGGCGGCGGTGGCGGAATTTTGGAGAAACGTGCGGCGATTCATGGCTTGGGGTGGTTGGATGTAACGTCGTTAACGATTAAGCGCGGCGACCGAGGCCGATCTCGCGCCGGAGGTAGGCGAGGGATTTTTCGATTTCGGCTTTTTGGAAATCCTGGGTGATTTTTTTGCTTTCGGGGCCGGCGGGCGCTTTGAATGGCGTGAGCGCGTGGCCGCGCGCGGCGAGGGCTTCGAACTTCGCGAGTTTCTCGGGTCGGCGGTCGTAGTGTTTCCAAAAATCCGGCTGTTTATAGGGAAATGCGCGCTGCGAACCGGAAATCGTTTCGATCATGATCGGCACCTGCGGACACAACTGGGCCCAACGCGCCGCGTACGCTTTCCAGTTGATGAGGCCTTCGCCGACGGAGGTCCATTGCACGGCGGCGCCTTCGGGCGTGCTCCAGATTTGTTGGTCGCGCAGCGAGGAACAGATCGTCACGGGGCCGAGCGTCTCGAGGACATCCATCGGATCTTCCAGCGTCCAAGCGGCGTTGCCGGAATCGAGGTTAGCGCCGACGAGATCGCGGCCGGCGGTCTCGATGAGTTGGCGGAGTTCCCACGAGTGCAGGTCGCCGGCGTGGTTCTCGATGGCGATTTTGACGCCGGCTTTTTCGGCGTCGCGGCGGCAAGCGTTGATCACGGCGATCGTGTCGGCGATGCGTGCCTGGATGCCGCCCTCGGTCTTGCGATCTTCTAGGTTGCCGAGGACGGCGCGGAAGACGGGCGAGCCGAGTTCTTGTGCGACGCGGATACCGAGACGCAGGAGTTCCTCGGCGGTGCCCCAATTTTTCTTAAACGCTTTTGAAGTGGGGCAAATGCTCCAGCCGCCCGCGTACAGCGTGAGGCCGGCGGCATCGGCTTGCCGGCGCACGGCGCGGAGTGCGGCGGCATCGAAACTCGCGTACGCATCGAGATCGGAAATGAAGAGTGTATCGCAGCGCAGCGACGCCGCGTAGGTGATGAGCTCGGGGGCTTTCCAGCCGAGGGCGCGCACGGAAAAATTATCCAGCCCGAGAGCGATCTTGGGCGGGGGCGCAGCGCTGGCCGCGAGCAAATCGGAACGCGCGAACGCAGCCGCCGTCGTGGCGGCAGCAGCGGTTTTTAAAAACGTGCGACGGTGCATGGGCAAAAAATCGGAGCGGGGTGAAACGGGCGGGCGATGGGACGAAGTTCGGCGAACGTGAGCAGCGCCGCGCCGGATGACAAGCCGTCGCGTGGTGTGGTGCACGGCTCAGAAAAATTGCCTCGCCTGTAACGCGAGAATGGCGACAGCTCTTTTTCGTCCGCCGGTTCGTTTTGCTCCGTAATTGTAACCCCGCTTGGCTTTACCCCCTAGGGCTGCGCGGGCCTGATTTTTTCACGGTTATCTTATCTTACTTACCTCACGTCTTATGAAAACTACCTCCTGGTTTATATCCGCCGCTCGTTTATGGCTCGGCGCGTTGTGGGCGCTCGCTTTGGTCGCCTCTGCCTCCGCGCAAAGCGCGCCCACCGGCAGCATCGAAGGCCGCGTCTTCGACACGCGCCGCGCTCAGTATCTCGAAATGGCGCGCGTCACCGTCGAGGGCTCCAAACAAGAAACCTTCACCGATGCGACCGGCCAATATCGGCTCGGCGGTCTGCCGGCGGGCAAGGTGACGTTAAAGATTTTCTACACCGGCCGCGGCACGCTCACCGAGGCCGTGGTGCTCGCGGCGGGCGAGACCGTGCAGCGTGACATCACATTCACCGGCGAGCTGGCGACCGCCAAAGAAAAATCCGGCGCCGACGACACGATCAAACTCGCCGCTTTTACCGTCGATACTTCGCGCGAAATGGACGCGTCCTCCATTGCGATCAACGAGCAACGTTTTGCAAAAAACATCACCAACGTCGTCTCCGCGGATGCATTCGGCACGATCGCCGACGGCAGCGTGGGCGAGTTCATGAAGTTTCTCCCGGGCATCACGAGCGATTACACGGGCGGCGATGCCCGGCGTTTCTCGATCAGCGGCGTGCCGGCGGGCAATGTCCCGATCTCCGTCGGCGGTTTCGATATGGCGAGTGCTTCGGGTGCCGGCACCACGCGCGCGGTCGAGCTCGACCAAGTTTCCATCAACAGCATCTCGCGCGTCGAAGTGAACCGTTCGCCCACGCCCGAACAGCCCGGCTCCGCTCTCGCCGGCTCCGTGAATTTCGTCCCACGCAGCGCCTTCGAGCGCAACAAACCGTCTTTCAACTACAGCGTTTCTTTCCTCATGAAGGACGCCGAGCGCGCCTTCTTGCGCGAGACCCCCGGCCCAGGTTGGGGTGAAAAAACCTACAAAATTCATCCCGGCTTCGACATCTCCGCGATCGTCCCGGTGAACAAAAACTTCGGTTTCACGTTCTCCGCCGGCTACTCGATGCAATACACGCCGCAGAGTAATCAAGCCACGCAGTGGCGCGGTGCCGCTGCGGTCACCAACGTCGCGGCCAATCTCAGCACCGGCCTCCCCGATACCACGCCCGACAAGCCCTATCTCACGAATTACTCCTGGCGCGACTCTGGCAAAGACACCACGCGCTACTCCATCGCCACCACAATCGATTGGCGCTTCGCCCCGCGTGATCGGCTCTCGTTTGGTTTTTCCTACGCTTATCTCCGCGAGCATTTCGCGACGCGCACCCAGAATATCATCATCAACCGCGTCGCTCCCGGCGATTGGGGTCCGACGTTTACTAACGGCGTCACGAGCACCTTCCCCACCACCGGCACCGCCATCAACGCCGGCCAAATCGAGCTCGTGAACAACGGCCGTATCCGTCCCGGCCGCACGATCATGCCCACGCTCACCTGGCGCCACGACGGGCCGCTTTGGAAATTAGAATCTGGTGTCTCATACTCCACCTCACGCATTCACTACCAAGACATCGACGACGGCGCTTTCAACAGCTTCATCGGCCGCCGTACCAACGTGACGATTCGCTTCGACGATATTTTTTATCTCCGCCCAAGCACGATCACGATCACCGATCCCAACGGCAAACGCGTCGATCCCTCCGATCTTAGCAGCTACTCCATCGTTTCCGCCAACAGCGTTCGCCAAAAAGCCTACGAGACTCGCCGCCAAGCCTACGGCAACGCCCGCCGCGATTTTGTCGTCCGCGATATCCCGGTCTCCCTCAAGAGCGGCTTTGATGTTCGCACCGTCCTCCGCGACCGCCGCGGCACTTCGGGCGAACTTTATAATTACGTCGGCGCCGACGGCCGCGCCAGCACCACGCCCACCACGCAAGCCGGCTTGATCAACGACGACAGCCCCATGCCGTTTTTCGACAACGTCTATTCGACGCGCGTCCCCGACTTCGGTCTGCCCAAGCAGCAACAAGTGGACAACGGCAAACTCTGGCAGGGCTACCAAGCGAATCCCAACCACTGGACCCGCAGCCCTACCGCCGACTACACCAACCAGACCAACAACTCCAACCGCGTGGAGGAAATCATTTCCTCCGGCTATTTCCGCGCCGACGGCGCCTTTTTTAGCAACCGCCTGAAGGTCACCACCGGCGTCCGCGCTGAACAGACCAATATCAACGCCCAAGGCGTGCTCAACGACCCCACGCGTAATTTCCAACGCAACGCCGCGGGCGTCGTCCTCAAAGACGCCGCCGGCACGCCGATCCCCATTATCAGCAGCGCCTCCGACGCCCTCGGCGCGCTCAAGCTCACCCTCGTCGACCGGGGCTACACCGCGAAGAAAGAATTCCTCCGCCTCTTCCCGAGCCTCAATCTCAATTACAACCTCACAGAAAACTGGATCATCCGTGGCGCCTATTACCAAACCGTCGGCCGGCCCGAATTCACCAACTACGTCAGCGGCGTTACCTTGCCCAACACCGAACTGCTGCCCAGCTCCTCCAACCGCATCACGCTCGGCAACGTCAATCTCAAGGCTTGGCAGGCCGAGAGCTACGTCGCTCGCCTCGAATATTACTTCACCCAAGGCGGCCAAATCTCCATCGGCGGCTTCATTCGCGATTACAAAAACGCTTTCGTCGCCACCGTCACGCGTCCCACCGAAGAATTCCTCGCGACCTACGCTCTCGATCCCGACACCTACACCGACTACGACGTTTCGACCAATTACAATAACCCGAACAACGTCCGCATGCACGGCCTCGAGTTTGATTACCAACAACCGCTCACCTTCTTGCCGCATTGGGCTCGCGGCATGCGTTTCTTCTTCAACGCCAGTTCGCAGCGCGCTAAAGAATCCTTCGACCAGTTCATGGACATGAATCCCTTCGTCGCGAATTACGGCCTCAGTCTCACGCGGCCCAAGTGGAATATCCGCATCAACGAAAACTACCGCGGCATCCAACGCCGCGCCGCCGTCACGGGCCGCAGCATCGAACCCGGCACTTACAACTACCGCACCAAGCGCCTCTACATCGACATTAGCGCCGAATATTTTCTCACCAAAAAACTCGGCGGTTTCATCGCCCTGCGCAATTTCAACGGCGCTACCGAAGATCAAAAAACTTACGGCCCCAGCACGCCGCTCTACGCGAAATTCCGCCAGCGCGACGATTACGGCGGCTCGCTCTGGACCGCCGGCATCAAGGGCTCGTTCTAAAAATAAAACGTGAACCGCGGTTCCTTTATGTCGTCCTCGCCTCGTCTTCGCTCCGGCT
>CAJAFD010000337.1 GCA_903938935.1 uncultured Opitutia bacterium | reverse complement strand
TTCGCCGCCGGCGCCCATGAAATCTTCGCGGCCCTCCTCGGAAATTTCCTCGATGGTTTCGAGGCAATCGGCGACGAAGGCGGGGCAGATAATGAGCAAGCGTTTCTTGCCGGCTTGGGGCAGGCGCTTGAGCTCGTAGTCGGTGAACGGCGAGAGCCAGGGTTCGCCGGCGAGGCGGGACTGGAAGGAGACGGAGTGTTTATCGGCGGCGATGCCGGCGCGAGCGACGAGGGCGCGCGTGGTGGCGAGGACTTGGGCTTTGTAACATGTGGCGTGCGCGGGCGAGCACGTGGTGCAGCAATCAGCGACGAGCGTGCAATGCGCTTTGGACGAATCGCCTTTGCGCAGGTGGCGCTCGGGGATGCCGTGGTAGCTAAATAAAAGATGATCGTGCGGCTGGCTCAGGTACGGCGCGGTGACTTGGTAGAGCGCCTCGATGTAGTCGGCGTCTTGGAAGAACGGTTGCACGGTAGTGATGTGCATCCCCGGCGCGAGCCGGGCGCGCTCGGCGAAAACTTTCACGACGACCGTTTCCCACGAGGACATCGCGTAGTGCGGATATTGGGGAAAGAGCAGGACCTCGGTCACGCCGTCGGCGGCCATTTGCGCCATGACGCTGGCGATCGAGGGGTTGCCGTAACGCATCGCGAGGTACACCGGAGTTTCGGCGCCGAGCGTCGCGGCGAGTTTGTCGCGGACGGAGCGGGAGGTGATGACGAGGGGTGAACCTTCAGGTTGCCAGATCGAGGCGTAGGCGTGCGCGGATTTTTTTGGGCGCGTCCGCAAAATAATCCCTTCGAGCAACGCGAAGCGTAGCGGCGCGGGTAAATCAAGCACGCGTTCGTCCCCGAGAAACTCCCGCAAATAACGGCGGACGTCGGGGACGGACGTCGAATCGGGAGAGCCGAGATTGACGAGGAGAACGGCGCGTTGCGACATGGGTCGAAATTGGTCTTTAGAAGCACGAGATTGTCAAACGGCGGCGCGCGGAGCGGGAGGGCGCGATTTTAGGCGCGTGGTTTTTTGCGTTGCGACGAGCGGCGGGGTGTTCACGGGTGACGGTGCTATTTTGCCATGAACTCACCGCTGAAACCCGTCTTGTTGATCATCCGCGATGGCTGGGGGAAAAATCCCCACGCCGACCAAAACGCGTTCAACGCCGTCTATCTCGCCAAAAAAGCCTGCGACGATGCGTTGCAGGCGAAATATCCGCGCGCGCTCGTCGCGGCGAGCGGCCTCGATGTCGGCTTGCCCGACGGACAAATGGGCAACTCCGAAGTCGGCCACGAAAACATCGGCGCCGGTCGCGTAGTCGATCAAGAGCTCGTGCGGTTGAATAAATTATTTTCCGAAAAACAACTCGCGGGTAATCCCGTGTGGCGCGCCGCAGTCGCGCGCGTGAAGGCGTCGCCGACCGCGAAGTTGCACGTCATGGGCATCGTGTCCGACGGCGGCGTGCACGGAATGCTCGAGCACCTTTACGGGATTTTGCAGCAGGCGAAAGAGGACGGCCTGACGAAGGCGCAGGTTTTTATCCATGGCTTCACCGATGGCCGCGATACGGCGCCGCAAAGCGGGCTGGGTTTCATCGCGCAGGTCGAGGCCAAGTGCCGCGAGATCGGCGTCGGCACGATCGCGACGGTGTGCGGGCGTTTCTGGGCGATGGACCGCGATAACCGTTGGGAACGCGTGCAGAAAGCGTACGATCTACTCACGGGCCGGAAGGCGGTCGCGACGGCGCCGAGCGCGGCGGCCGCGATTCAAAGTTATTACGACCGTCCGCTCAGCGAGACGCAGAAAGGCGATGAGTTTGTGCCCGCGACGTGGATCGTCGGCGCCGACGGCAAGCCGCTCGCGACGTTTGGCGACGGGGATGCGGTGTTGTTTTACAATTACCGCGGAGATCGTCCCCGCGAGATCACGCGGGCGTTTGTGATGGATGATTTCAAGGAGTTCGATCGCGGGGCGAAACTCGACCTCTACTACGCGACGATGACCGAATACGAGAAAGGCCTGCCGGTGCACGTGATCTCGGGGAAACCGGAGAAGTTGAAAAACATCCTCGGTGAAGTCGTCAGCAAGGCGGGACTCGCGCAGTTCCGTTGCGCCGAGACGGAGAAAAATCCGCACGTGACGTTTTTCTTTAACAACTACCGCAGCGAGCCGTTTCCCGGCGAAGACCGCGCGTGTCCTTCGAGCCCCAAAGTCGCGACCTACGACCTGCAGCCAGAAATGGCGGCGGCTGAAGTCACAGCGTTGGCCAAGGCGGCGATTCTCTCGGGTAAATACGGTTTTATCGCGGTGAACTACGCCAATCCCGACATGGTCGGACACACCGGCTCGTTGCCCGCTTCGATCAAGGCCGTCGAGGCCACCGATGCCGGCGTGGGCGAGTTGCTCGCCGCGATCCATCAAGTCGGGGGCAAAGCCGTCGTCTGCGCCGATCACGGCAACGTCGAGCAAATGTGGGATCCGGCGAGCAACGGCCCGCACACTGCGCACACGCTCAACCTCGTGGAAGTTTTCGCGGTGGGCGAGGGCCTGATCGCCGGTCAAACCAAGATGCGCGTGGGCGGCCGGCTCGCGGATATCGCGCCGACGGTATTGCATTTGATGGGCTTGGCGAAGCCGGCGGAAATGACCGGACAAAGCCTGATCCTGGGCTAAGTCTCGGCCGAGTTTTCGGCGTTGGCCGAAAATCTGTTTGCCCCGCCCCGAGTGGCGGGGCTTTCTTTTTTCTTTTGCACGACCAACCCATGCCCATGAAGCGCACCCATCATTGTGCCCAGCTCACTCCCGCCGATCTCGGTGCGTCCGTCACGCTCTCCGGATGGGTCGATTCCGTCCGCGATCACGGCGGCATCGTCTTCATCGACTTGCGCGACCGCAAAGGCATCACGCAGGTCAAATTTGACCCGCAAGACAACGCCGAGCTCGGCGTCCAAGCCGGCCATCTGAAACCGGAGTCGGTCATTAGCATCGCAGGCAAGGTCGTCCCTCGCCCCGAAGGCACCGTCAACTCGACCTTGCCCACCGGCGGGATCGAGATCGCCGCGAACGCCCTCGAGGTGCTCAATGTTTCTGATACGCCACCGTTCCCGCTCGACGATATCGGCGGGGATAAGGTCAACGAAGACCTGCGTCTCACGTACCGTTATCTCGACCTGCGCCGACCGAAGATGCGCAAAAACCTCCAAGTGCGTCACCGCGCCGCGAAGTCCATCCGCGATTATTTTGATTCCCAGGAATTCATCGAAGTCGAGACGCCCGCGCTCTTCAAGAGCACGCCCGAAGGCGCGCGCGAATACCTCGTGCCGTCGCGCATCCACGCGGGTCAATTTTACGCGCTGTCGCAATCGCCCCAGCAATTTAAACAAATCCTGATGGTCGCCGGCGTGGAGAAATATTTCCAAATCGCCCGCTGTTTCCGCGACGAAGATTTGCGGTCCGATCGCCAGATGGAGTTCACGCAAGTGGACGTCGAGGCCTCGTTCATCGACCGCGAAGGCATTTATTCGCTGTTCGAGGGGATGTTGAAAAAAGTGTGGAAAGACGTGCTCGGTCACGATCTGCCCACGCCGTTCCCACGCATGCCGTACATCGATGCGATGAACCGCTACGGCGTTGATAAACCCGATGTGCGTTTCGGCATGGAGCTCGTGGATTTCACCGAGCTGTTCAAGAATTCGGCCTTCAAAGTTTTCGCGTCGACGGCCACCGGCGGCGGCGCGATCAAGGCGATCAACGCCAAAGGCCTCGCCGATCTCACCCAAGGTGAAATCAAGGCGCTGGAAGAAATCGCCAAATCGCTCGGCGCTAAAGGTCTCGCCTTCATCAAGGTCGAGGGCGGCGAATGGAAATCGCCCATCGTTAAATTTTTCTCTGACGCCGAGAAAGCCGCGCTCACGGCGCAGCTCGGTTTGGCTGAAGGCGACATGTTGTTCTTCGCGGCTGCACCTTGGGAAAAAGCCTGCGCGATCCTTGGTCGCATCCGCCTCGAAGCGGCGGCGCTGCTCCAGAAACGCGGCAAGCTCACGATCCGCGCCGATGATTGGCAGTTCCTCTGGGTCGTGGATTTCCCGTTGATGAGCTACGACGAGGCGGAAAACCGCTACGTCGCAACGCACCATCCGTT
>CAJAFD010000336.1 GCA_903938935.1 uncultured Opitutia bacterium | reverse complement strand
GAGCTGGACACGGAGGGGTTGGCCGGGGGCGATGCGGAGGGGTTCGAAGTGACCGTCGAGTTCGTTCTCGAAGCGGCGTTTGAACGACAGCTGGTTGCGGGCGTCTAGGGTGTAGCCGGGATTTTCGGGGAAACTATAGCCCGCGGGTAATTCGCAGGTGAGCAAGCGATCGGTGAGGGCGAAAAAAGGATGCGCAAACCAATGCAAGGCAGGACGCGCGCCCCGGTGTTGGTGAGGCTCGTGGTGGAAACGAGCGTGCGGCCTTCGAGAGCCACGCGGCGGGTGAGCTCGGTGCCGTAGCCGTCGCCGGATTGATCGGTGCGAAATTCGAGGGCGGTGGCCGTGGGCGTGATGCGCCACGAGCAGGGTTCGGTCACGACGGGTTTGCCGTCGGGGCCGGGCGCGACGCGGCCGATGCCGATGATCCAGCCGTGACCGTCGCGGAGCATGAGCGGGCGTTGGGTGCCGAATTCGGCGTAGCGAAACGATTCCGGCAGGCCTTGGCCGTTGAAAGCTTTGGGCGTTGGATGGGGCCATTCGGGGCCGGCCACCAGCGGACCGCCGCGAGGATCTTGGACCTGCCAAATGTAGCCGCCCCAACAGAATCGGATGCCTTGGTGCGCGCGATCCGCCGGGTCGGTTGGGTCGAGCAGGTCGACCGAAAGTTCGGCGTTGGCGAGAGTGAGCACGGGGCCGGGGGTGGGGTTCGGGCGCGCGGTGCGTACTGCGGATGTGATGGACGGGCTGAGTTATTTCAAGCGGCGGACGCGCAGGGTGGTGTTCTTGCCTTCGACGTTGAGGGCATACGCGCCGGCGGGGCGGGGTTGGATTTCCACTTCGCGGCCGACGAGTTCGACGGTGATGGGTTCGAGACCTTCCCAAACCTGGCCGTTGTCCAAGGCGAAGCTGTTGCCGCCGACCCAGCCGGTGGCGCGGGCTTTGAGGATGGGTTCATTTTTCCAATCGCCGTTAAATAAGGGGAGCCCGAAGCGATCGAGGCCGCTGCGTTTACGCTCGGGGGCGACGGCGGCGGTGTGGGCGGGGTTGGTGGTGACTTGCTCGGCGGCTTTGCGCTCGGCGGCAACGCTAACGTTGGCCCGGAAGTGGCGGATGAGGGCGGCGTTAATCACATGGATCTGGTCGGGCGTGAGACGGTCGAGGCCGGCGCGGGCATAGTCATCGGCCGTCATGATGACTTTGAGGCCGGGGAAGTCGTCGGCGCGGACGACGGTCAACGTGAGTAACACAAACGCGATGAGGCGGAAGGAGCGTAGGGCTTTCATGAGGAATAGGTGGGTGGAAGTGCAGCGGGAGGAGGAAGAGGCGACGGTGTTTCAGCTTTGATGAAATCGGCGCCGATGGTTTGCGCGGTGATGAGTTCGGCGAAGGCGCCGCCGCGAGCGAGCAGCGTGGTGTAATCGCCTTCTTCGAGCACGGCGCCGTCGCGGAGAACAACGATGCGGTCGGCGTTTTTGATGGTGCTGAGGCGGTGCGCGATCGTGATGACGGTGCGGCCTTGGGCGAGGCGGTCGAGAGCTTGTTGGATAAGGCGCTCGCTCTCGTAATCGAGGGCGGAAGTGGCTTCGTCGAGGATGAGCACGGGCGGATTGCGCAAGATCGCGCGCGCGATGGCGAGGCGTTGGCGCTGGCCACCGGAGAGCGTGACGCCGCGCTCGCCGATGGGCGTTTGGTAGCCTTGCGGCATTTTTAAAATAAATTCCTCGGCGTTGGCGAGGCGGGCGGCGGCGCGGACTTCTTCGTCGGTGGCGCCGGCGTGGGCGAAGCGAATGTTTTCATCAACTGTGCCGGAAAGCAGAATGCTTTCTTGCATGACGACGGCCATCTGGCGGCGGATCCAGCGCATGTCCCATTCGCTTTGCGGTACGCCGTCGATGAGGATCTGGCCGGCGGTCGGCGCGTAGAGGCCGAGGAGGAGATTGGCCAACGTGCTCTTGCCGGAGCCCGAGGGGCCGACAAGGGCGATGTTTTCGCCGGGTCGGATCGTAAGGGAAAATGATTCGATCACGCGTTTCTCCGTTTCCGGATATGTGAACGAGACGCGATCGAAGACGATGTCGCCGGAGAGACGTTTTTCGCGCCGCGCGCCGTGCCATTCTTCGACGTAAGGCGAGTCGATGAGTTCTTTGATACTCGCGTAGCTTTCCCGGCCGGCAAACCACGGTTCGCTCAAGCCGATCACCATCTGCACCGGCGCCAAAATCACCGGCAGACCCGCGATAAAAGCCACAAGCGTGCCGACCGTCATCTGGCCTTGGATCGCGAGGATCGCGCCGCCGGCGACGACGAGCGCGGCGATGGCTTGCGTGCTCACGTAGGTGAACGTGCCAAAAACCGCGCTCACCCACGATTGATCGACGCGGCTACGCGCGAAGTCGCCGCTGCTGCGGTCGAGCAGTTGCTCAGCCTGTTTTTCTTCGCCAAAGCTGCGCACGAGGCGGAGCGCGGAAATAAATTCGCTCGCGGTGCCGGTGAGTTTTTCCTGCGCGAGGCGGGCTTCGTGGTTGGTGATTTGGAGCTTCGCAAAAAAGCGCCACTTCGCGAACGCCCACACGGGCAACGCCAGCACAAGGATCGCCGTGAGCCGCCAATTCAAAAACGCCAGCACCAGAAATACTCCCGTGCTGTACAAAATCACGGGCAGGAATTGGTTCAAAACCGAGTACAGCAGCGATTCGATTTTCTGCGTATCGAACGCGTATTTTGAAAGCAGACGGCCGGTTTTCTGCCGATCAAGATAGCTGAAACTCAGAAACTGCAGGCGGAAAAAAATACGACTGCGCAACTCCACCATCAGGCGCGCCATGACCTTGGCCAGCTCATTGGCCCCGAGAATGGAGAACACGTAATGCATCCCCAGCAACGCCGCGAAGAGTGCGGTGTACAACAGCACACTGCGCGTGTCGCCCGCCGGCACCGATTGATCGATGATGCGCGCAAAAATCAGCGGGCACGGCGCGATCGCGAGGCTCCGCAACAACGCCAGGCCTACGCCCGGCGCTAGCGCACGGCGGGCGCGCCAGAGGTAGCCGAGGAGGCTGGGGGAATTGAGCGACTCGATGGACATGCTCTCCTAAAACTGACTGAGCTACGCGCGACGCCAAGGGATTTTGTTTCCATAGAAACGGTCATTAGCCGGCCACGCAGAGCGCGACAGTTGGCGCGTGCCGGTTTGGGCAGCGCCAAAAACCTTGGATTATTTCGCCGCGCGCCGCGGGGTGCCGTCGCCGTGGAGGGAGTTATAATATGGATCGCCCGCGACGATGCTGCCGCGTTTGACGGGCTGGCCGGTGAACGCGCTCTTGTACAGCGAGGTCAACAACTCCAGCGTGCGCCGGGCTTCGGGGCCGCTCAGGAGTGGGCGGCGGTTGGCATCCATGTCGTTCACGAGCGTCTCGAGTTGCGCGGCGTGAGTGGAGCCGACGTCGGCCGGGAAATTTTGCCAAGCTTGCGTGAGCGCATCGCTCTCGGGCGCGGGTGCGGCCGGCGTGAAGCGCCAGTTGTCGCGGTTGTAACTGTAAAGGTGCGTGAGCTCGACGGTGGCGCGTTGGTAGTCGAGGCGGATGTAGGTCTCTTGGCGCGGGCTGAGGGCGCTGTTGACGACGGAGGCTTGGGCGCCGTTGGCAAATTGGATGAGCGCCATCGACACGTCTTCGACTTCGATCGCGCGGTCGAGGGTGGCGGCCATGGCGCGGATCTCGGCCCAATCGCCGAGCAAGTGAAGGAGATGATCCATTGCGTGGATGCCGAGGCCCATGGTGGGTCCGCCGAGTTCGGTGGCCCATTTGCCGCGCCAAGGCACGGCGTAATAAGCGGCGTCGCGGAACCAGACGGTGTTACAGACGGCGACGAGCGGGCGGCCGAGGAGGCCTTGGTCGGCGAGGCTGCGCAGGTGCGCGGTCGACGAGGCGAAACGCATCTGGAAGACGCACGAGGCAAATTTGCCGGTGCGGCGCTCGGCGGCTTCGATCAGATCGAGCTCGGCGAGTGAGGCGCAAAAGGGTTTTTCGCAGAGCACCCAAGCGCCGGCTTCCATGGCGGCGATGCTCATCGAGGCGTGGAGCGACGGCGGTGCGGCGATGAAAACGAGATCGGGTTTCTCCGCGGCGAGCGCGGTCGCGTAATCGGTGTGGGCGCCGGCAATTTTGTATTTGTCGCTGAAGGTCCGCACGCGCGTGGCGTCGATATCGACCGCGGCCGTGATCACGACTCGGCCCTTGGTGGCTTCAGCGGCGCGGACATGCGCATCGGCAATACCGCCGGTGCCCACGAGAATGGCGCGATAAACTTTGCTCATGATGGGACGCCGGTGGCGGTGAGGGAACGCGCAGTGGAACGGGACATTCGGTTAAAAAGAGCGGGCCGAGGCTTCGCGGGCAAGGCGTGAATACGGGATTATTCAAAAACTTTCACGCAGGGGACAATCGACTCACTGGGGCATTTCATCAGGAAATTTCAGCCGCGAAAGGGCTTAAACCTGAATTTTCGGAGGGAAAATGGTCCATCGTCGCGACACGATGCATCCATCCAGCGCCAAGTCTTGGCGCCGGGCGATGCGGGAATTTGCGCGTCCCTTAAATTTTAGGCCACCCCAGCGAGGCGGAGGATTTTCTCGCCGGTGAGGCGGCGCTCGGGCGGCAGGGAATGCGGGGTGCGGTTGCCGTGGATGGCGGCAACGGCTTTGAATTTTTCCTGCGTGGCTTTCACGAATTCATCGACCGGGCGCGTCTCGCCGCAGAGCGCCATGATCTCGGGGAGCCAGCGGTGACCGTAGCGGACGTGATTTTGTTCGTCGTTGCGGTCGAAGGCGAGGAGCGTGTCGGCTTCGAAGTCGTTGAGCTCGCGCACGCGGTCCATGACGTGGGCTTTGGCGGGGAAACTGCCGGCTTCAAATTCCATCGTCATCATCGCGTAGCGCTCGTGGGGCGGCATCTGGACGAGGATGTTGTAGAGGTCGAGCGAGTGCTCGACGGTCATGAGATCGACGCCGAGCTTGGGCAGTTGGCGGAAACCGAATTGGCTGTGGCGCGATTCATCCCAGAGGTGGCGCGCCATGTCGTGATGCAGATCAAAAGGCGCTTGCGGCGTGTCGAAAAAGACCGTCGCGAGGTAATCCACGGCGTCCATTTCCATCATGAGCCACACGTAAACCATGAGGCGGATGACGCGGGCATCGGTCTTGGGGTCGACGAGCCAAGGGCGGACGATCGGCGTCTCGGTGGCGTCGTAACTGAAGACGCTCGAGCACGTCGGGTATTTGCCGCGGTTGCAGGTGGCGGGATGCGTGAAGGGAGTTTTCGCGTGTTGCCAGACGTAGCTGGCGGCGAGGGGCAGGCGGGTTTCTTGGCCGAGCCAACCGCCGAGATCATCGAGGGCTTGGGTGAGATGAAGCGACCATTCGCGGGCATCGGTGCCGGCGAGGTAGGGCGCGATCTCACGAGTGTGGCGTTCTTCGTCGGCGATGAATTCTTCAACGAGTTTTTTGGACGGCCAATCGGCGAGCGGATCGGTGACTTTGAGGTAGTGCCGATAAGCGGACAATAGCGCGGGCTTCAGGACTTGGTAGAAGCCGGCGGTGAGCACGAGCGCGTCTTGGGCGTTGGTGCCGACGGCCTCGGTGAAGATTTTTTTAACGCTATCGCGGACCGTCTCGCTCGAGCCAAACGACGTCAGTTCGCGGCCGCGTTCGCGCAAGAAACGGGCGTGGCCGGCGGATTCCCAAGCGTGTTGGCAGAGGAGATATTTTAACTCCGGCTCGCCGACGCGGTAGATGAGCGTGGTCACCGTCCGCAGGAACTCGCGCTCGACCTCGAACAGCAACCGGAGCAAGCGCGCCATGTCGTTGACCGCGGCCATGCGGCCGGAGGCGGGGCGGGCGGCTGGAGTTGGGGCGGCGGTTTCGGTGCTCATCGAGGTGGGTAAGGCGGGTGACGCGGCAAAATTTTTAGCAGATGCGGCCGCGTTTGCCCGCTAAAGTATGGCCGGGGGGATTCACGCCGACCCAACGCTCATCGATGGGCTCACTGGCGCGTTGAAAGCGGGCGTCGCTGGAGATGCGGAGGCGGTTTTCGGTGCGGTTGTCGAGTGAGGCGTGCACGAGGAACATGCCGAAGGTGATGAAGTCGCCTGCTTCGAACTCGGTCGTGAGCCAGCGGCCGCCGAATTTATTTACGACGGCGGGCGGGTTGTGCGAGAGCGTGCCCGTGAAGGACCATTTGCCGGCTTTGGCGGCCTCGGCGTCTTTGGGTTTGTTTTCGCAGAAGGCGTCGACATCGCGGTAAACGTAGTTCTCGAGGAGATCCATGCGCTTGTGCGAACCTTCGAGGACCATCAGGCCGCCGAGCTCGTAGGAGATGTCGCCGTAAGGAAGCCAGCACGTCATGTGTTTGTGCGTGCCGCGGCCCATGTAAGGAAGGTCGCAATGAGGGTTGGTGCCTTTGCCGGGACCGATGGCGCGCAGCCAGGTGAAGTCGTAGTGGCGGATGTCTTCGCCGTAAAACTGGCGATAGAAATCGGGAAGGCGGCCCGAGTAGAGCAGATTCTGGATGCGCGGGTTGTTGTTGGTGAGCTCGGGCTTGAAGACGTAGCCGGAGCCGGGTTTGCAGACACCGTCGATGCGCGGGAAATTTTCATCGAGGACGCCGGCTTCCGCGAGGCCGTCGGTCAGGCTGGCGCGAGCGTCGAGGACTTGGTCGCGATCCAGGTAGCCCTTCATGTAGAGGTAACCATCGGTGTCGAAGCGGCGGCGCAGCTCGACGAAATCCGTGGCGGCGTCGGACGAATCGCGGAGGAGGCCGAACTTATCGTCGCTCATCTCGAGTTGATGACCGTAGGACCAGATTTGGGGCAGCGTGGCGGTGCTCATGTGTAATGTGGCAAGATTGTGGGGAGTGGCGGCAACAATGCAACCGGTCTCATAATACACCGGAAACTATGCCGACAAAATGGTTGTAATGGGATTTGGCATGTAGATTTTGGTGCCACGATGCCGACCCCTTTTCGGACCCAACCATGGCTGACGAGCGCGGTGCGCACGCCGCTGGGCGAACTCCAGTTGGCGGGTTCGCTCAAAGATGCCCGCGGGCTTGATCCGCAAGCGATGCGGGTGCTCGGGAGTTATTCGCTCATCTACATGGTGGATCTGGAGGGTTATTATTGCGACGCCAACGGCGTGAAACGCGATCTGGTCTCGGGTGATCTCGTGTTGATTTTACCGGAGCTCGCGCACGCTTATGGGCCGAAGCGCGGGCGAGGGTGGAATCAGATCTACTTTGTGTTTGATGGGCCTGAATTCGATTTCTGGCGGGAGCGCGGTTTGCTCACGCCGGAGCGACCGGTCTTGCATCTGGAACCGGTGGATTATTGGCGGCGGCGTTTTGAAGAAGTCGTGGGCGCAGAATCGCGGCACGGCGCGGGCGCGTCGTTGCGGGCGATGGGCCGGTTTCTCCATCTACTCGGCGACATTTTGGCGGCCAACGCCGATGCGCGCGGCCACCGCGAGGCGTGGCTGGAGCAGGCTTTGCAACTGCTCGGGAATCCCGGCGACAACGGCTGGCCTTCGCCCCAACACGTGGCGCGGACGGTCGGGCTGAGTTACGATAATTTCCGAAAACAATTCGCCGCGCGCACCGGCGTATCACCGGGCCAACACCAAAAACGCCAGCGCATCGAGCGCGCCTGCGCGGCGCTTTATCAAGGCAACGAAGGGTTCAAGGAGTTGGCGGAGCAGTTGGAATTCTGCGACGTGTTTCACTTCTCAAAAGCGTTCAAACAAGTCCTGGGCCTCACGCCGTCGGAATTTCGACGTAAGGTCCGCGGCGGGTAAACGCACCGCGCGCGGCTGGGTTTAGTTAAATTTCGGCCACGTCGTGCCGGGGGCGGGGAGCCACATCGTGTCGGCGGGGATGGAGGGTTTGCGGTTCCGGTATTTCTTCATGAGCCGGATTTTCGTGAGCAATAGTTCGGGCAGATCTTCGCCGTAGAAGAACGTGTTGTTGCCGACGGCAGAGACGGCGGTGACCTCGGTCTTCGCGGTCGTGAGCAACGCATGGAGCGCGGCGGTGTTGGCGAGCTCGAGGTCGATGGTGGCTTGGAGCGATTGCTCGTGACGCGTGCGCTCGGTGGCTTTGGTCGCGGCGAGGTAGCCGTAGACATCGGCGCACCACGCGCAGACGCTGCGCAATGAGCCGCACCAATAACGATACGCGCGGGCGCGGTCGTGGAGATCGACGAACACGGCCTGCGCGGCTGGCGTCGCGGCGGTGGCGGTGATGAGTTGGGCGAGTCGCGCGATGAGTTTATCGAGGCGCGGGAAGACGTTGCGATCGAAGTAACGCGTGCTGTTCGTGCCGTGTTCGCGGCTGATGAGGTCGAAGAGCACATCTTTGCCGAGGTCGAAGAGGCTCGGGTTGTTGAATTGGAAGCAGCCGTGTTTCTCGTAATAAGCGCGGTCGTTGGCCGGAATCGCGGCGATGTCGGGCACGATCGGGCGATCCCACGTGCGCTGCCAACAGAAGCCGAACGCGGTAAAAAGCGGCACCGTCGGTTGCCACGAGACGGCCTCTTCAAAGGCGTCCCATGCGGCGACGAGCGCGGGCGCGTGCTGCGCGCCGACGTGACGTTGCGCGTAGGCGAGGAGAATGTCGGCGATGGGCGTTTCTGGAAAAAATTGCGCGGCGCGGATGGCTTCGGGATTCGGCCAGTACGGCGTAGCGGTGGTGTTGGCGAGACCGCCGAAGGCGCTGATGCGCGTGATCCCGGTGTCGCGGACGGCGAGAAGTTTTTGGTGGAGCGCGCGCGGGAACGGGATGCCGAGGAGCGGCTCTTGGTTCATCACTGGGCCGGGTGAATAATAAAGCACCGGCTCGACGCCTTGGGCGCGCGTCTGCTTCAGCGCTTCGGCTTCGCCGGCGTCCATCGTGGATTGAAAAATCGAACCGCCGACGCCGGCTTGCTCGGGATAACGCGGGTGATTGTAGGGCACGTGGTAGCCCTTGACCATGAGCGACGGCGCTTCCCAACCGACGTGTCCGCCGAGTGCTGCTTTGATGTGTTCGTGTTCCACTTTGAACGGCTCGATGCGGAGCAAAACATCGAAATCGGGATTCACGTCTGCAGCGGCGCTCTGGAGGTTTTTGAGGAAACGCGCGATGCTCGCACCGGCGGCGGCGGCGACTTTGTCGTGGTTGCGCCATTCGCGAATCATGTAAGGCCCGCCGTTGCGTCCGACGTAAAGCGAGGCGGTGTGTTCGAAGCCGGCGCCGCTGTCATTCGTCCAGACCGACATGTAACTGAGATCGGGCACCGCGCGGACGAGTTGGCCGATGGCGGCGCGGTAATGTTCGACGGAAATCGGGTGGTCTTGCGCGAGGGTGTAACGCGGCAGGCGCGAGCGGAACGGATGGTCGATGCGCGCGCCGCGGAGCGTGGGATATTTTTGAAACAGACGCTCTGGCATCGAGCGTGGTTCAAACATGCACACGCCCGGGCGCAGGCCGTAGCGGCGGCCGATGTCGGCGAGTTTTTTCAGGTGGTTGAGATTGGCTTCGAGGTACATCTCGGGCCAGAGCCCACGCGTGAGCGGCGTGGAGAGGAAGTGGTTGAAGCCCGGCGCGTAGGTGTAGAATTGTGGGTAATATTCGTCGGTGACGAGGTCCTCGTAAGGCATGTGCGCTTGAAGGCCGTTGACTTCGCAATGGGTGAAACCGCTCTCGGCGAGCGTAGCGGCGTACTGCTCGGGATCGAAGCCGCGGGCGGAGCGCCAGTATTGGGTGTTGCAACCATCCCAGTGCGGGCGGTGCCAACCAAAGCTGGCCACGATGAAGAGGCCGCGCTCGAGTTGCTCGCGGGCGGTATCGCTGAGGCCGTTGACGAGCAAGCGCACGGCGGCGAAGAGCAGCGCGGGTTCGTCAGCGGTGATTTCGCCGGCGCCATCGGCGATGCGGAGCCACATCCAACCGCGTTGGTCGCGAGCGGCGGCGGGCAATTTTTTCGCCCACCGGCGGGAAGCGAGAGCGACGTTCACGCCGGCGCCGGGGCGGGCGGTGAGGGAGATTTTGGCGCCGGTGAGCAAGGCGAGTTCGCGGGCGGCCGTGTGTTCGACGGGTACGGCGGCGGTCGAGATGTGCAGGGAGCGAATGTCGAGGGAAGCGAGGGTAGGGGCCATGGAGGTTTTGGGACTGAGTTGGATTGGTGTCCGCCGCGGCTTAGCCGCAAGCGCAAAGGCCGTGGCGAGCCAGTGCAGACCAAGATTTTCCCAAATCGCACATGCCACGGCTGGAAATTTCATCGAGGCTTCGATGGGTGGGGTCGATTAAGTTAATGATGTAAGCTGCAGGCGGGTTGAACTGCGTGTGCTGCATTCGCAGTTTAGATTTTCAGCTAAGTTAAGCCCCACCCCTTTAAAGATTTTTTGTGAAACCCTGCATGCTCATGCCCTCGCTCACCCGCTTATCACTCTGGTTTGCCGCATTAATGTTTCCCGTCGTCGCTTCGGCGGCCCCGGCCGCTCCTCAACCGGAGCTGCGCACGGTGATCGACCAGGCGTTGCGCACCTCGGCGCAACAATACGAATGGATGCTCGAGCACCTGCCGACGCAGGAGCGCATGCCGCGAACTTTGGAGAAGGGGAAACTGGTCACCGTGCGTGAGCGCGATTGGACGGTCGGATTTTTCCCCGGTACGCTCTGGTATCTCTACGAAGGCACCCAAAGGCCCAGCTGGCGCGCGGCGGCGGAACGCTTCACGCGCTTGCTTGAATCAGAGCAGCTCAACAACCGGACGCATGACGTCGGTTTTATCTTAAATTGCAGTTACGGCAACGGTCTCCGACTCACTGGCGATGCGGCTTATCGCCCCGTGTTACTTAAAGGCGCGCAGTCTTTAGCCACACGGTTTTCGCCTGTGGTTCGCTCGATCCGATCGTGGGATCGCAGCCCGCAAGAATACACCTTTGCCGTCATCATTGATAACATGATGAACCTCGAGCTGCTAACCTGGGCGGCGCGCAACGGCGGTGAATCCCGGCTCCGCGACATCGCCATCGCGCACGCGGACACTACGCTGGCGAATCATTTCCGGCCCGATAGCAGCACCTTCCACGTCGTGGATTATGATACTGCCACGGGCCGCGTGCTGCGCCGCATCACGCACCAAGGCACGGCGGACAGTTCTGCTTGGGCGCGCGGCCAAGCGTGGAGTCTTTACGGTTACACGATGATGTTTCGGGAAACTCGTGAAGTCCGCTACTTGGAAACCGCGGAAAAAGTCGCGCGTTTCATCATGAATCATCCGCGCCTGCCGGCCGATAAAATCCCTTACTGGGATTTCGATGCTCCAGGTCAGCCCAACGCGCCCCGCGATTCCTCGGCCGCAGCGATCATGAGCTCAGCGCTCTTCGAACTCTCCGGCCTCACGCGCGATCCGGTCGCGGCTACGCGTTACGCCACCTTTGCCGAAGCGCAATTGCGCAGCCTCGCCTCGCCGACGTATCTGGCTGAAACCGGCACCAACGGCGGCTTTATCCTCAAGCACGCCACCGGCAATTTCCCCAAAAACAGCGAGATCGACGGCCCGATCAATTACGCCGATTACTACTTCCTCGAGGCGCTTCTCCGCGCGCGCGCCTTTGCGAACAACTCTGCACCAGTGGCCACAAAACGGGTCGGAAATCCATAAAATTTTTTCCGCAAGCCACCGCCGCTGGACTCCAACCCTCGCGCTGTGGTCTCACGAGCGATCGCGCCCAAGGCGTACGAAAAATTGACGAATCGAATTGGAGCGCTACGGTTCAGCTTATGAAGATGCGCGCGCTTTTCCTACTGTGGACATCGGGGGTACTGGTCGGTTCGGCCTCGGCGGCTTTATTCCCTCAAGGCTTCACGGATCACACGCTTTGCTGCGGCATCGGCCCGATGGCCGCCGCCGCACGCAACGGCGCGGCGAATGACGGTGAATCCAGCAGCGGTGGCACGGCCCTAGCGGCAGCAGCCCCG
>CAJAFD010000335.1 GCA_903938935.1 uncultured Opitutia bacterium | reverse complement strand
CGTGGCGTGATGCTTTTTTACCCGTGGATAAAATCGTCGCCGGGCGGGTGCCGCCCGTCGGCATCAGCACGGCGCGTGCGGGCAACGTCATCGGTGGCGGTGAGTGGGCGCAGGATCGCATCGTGCCCGACAGTTTGCGCGCCTTGGCCGCCCAACAGCTGATCCGCGTGCGCAACCCAACCGCGATTCGCCCGTGGCAACACGTACTTGAGCCGCTCGGCGGTTACATGCTGTTAGCGGAGGAAATTTACGCGGCGCTGTTGAGCCGATCCGCGTCGCGCTTGGGCGAAGTCTGCGGTGCGTTTAATTTTGGCCCGAGCCTGTCGGACCATCGTACAGTGCGCGATCTCGTAGGCGAAATGCTCAAGCACGCTCCCGGCGCTTGGGAAGACGCTTCCGATGCCTCGGCGCCGCACGAGGCGAAATTGTTGCACCTCGCGACGGATAAAGCCCGCGCGGTGTTGGGCTGGGCGCCGCGCTGGGGATTTGAAACGGCGGTCGCGCACACGATTGCTTGGTATCAAGCTCCCGCTACTGAAGCTGGCGTCTTCACTCGTCGCCAAATCCAAGCCTTTGCCCAAACTTCAACCGCATGAGTTTTTCCGAACACAGCGAGCCAGCCTTGACGGCCGAGATTTTGCGTCTGACCCGCCTGCGGGCGACCTTGGCTCATGAAGCTAATCGCCCGGCGGCGCAGCGCGAGACGGCTTTTGTTCCTGGTGTGACGCCGGTGCCTTACGCGGCGCGCGTGTTTGATGCCGACGAAGTCGAGGCGGCTGTAAAATCATCCCTTGATTTTTGGCTGACCCTCGGCGTCGAAGGCGAGGCGATGGAGCGCGAGTTGGCCGCTTATCTGAATGTGAAACGCTCGCTGCTAGTGAACTCTGGTTCCTCGGCGAATCTGCTCGCGATCGCCGCGCTGACTTCGGCCAAGTTGCCGGCGGCTAAACGTCTGCGCCCCGGTGATGAAGTCATCACCTGCGCCGCAGGTTTTCCGACCACAGTGACGCCCATCGTGCAACACGGTGCCGTTCCCGTCTTCATCGACAACGATCCCGTCACTGGCAACGCCGACATCACGCAACTCGAGGCCGCGTTCCAACCGGGCCGCACCAAGGCGGTCATGCTGGCCCACGCGCTGGGGAATCCTTATGACCTGACCGCCGTCACCGCGTTCTGCCGCGCGCACGATCTCTATTTAATCGAAGACAACTGCGATGCGCTTGGGAGCCGCTACGCGTTCGCGGGCCAAGCCGCGCAAGCGACGGGCACCTTTGGCGATCTTTCCACGCAGTCGTTTTATCCCCCGCATCACATGACGATGGGCGAGGGTGGGGCCGTAAATATCGCGCGCGACATGCGCTTCAAAGTCATCGTGGAAAGTTTTCGCGATTGGGGACGCGATTGTTGGTGCGGGAGTGGCGTGGACAATACGTGTGGCAAACGCTTCGGCTGGCAGCTCGGCGAACTGCCCGAAGGCTACGATCACAAATACATCTACAGCCACCTCGGGTATAATCTGAAACCGCTCGATCTGCAGGCGGCCATCGGTCGCATCCAGTTGCGCCGTGTCGAAGCGTTTGGCGTCGCTCGTCGTCAAAATTGGCAACGTCTCCGCGCCGGTCTAGCCGCACTCGAAACGTATTTCGAATTTTCCCTGCCGACGCACGCCAAGACTTGGCGGCCCGACGGCTTTGCGTGGACGCACGCCGACGCCCAAGCCGGCCCGCGCTCGGATCCATCTTGGTTTGGTTTTATGCTGCTCGTGCGCGACGACGCGCCGTTCTCTGTGGCGCAACTGGCGCGGCATCTCGACGAGAAAAAAATCGGCAACCGTCGCCTCTTCGGCGGCAACTTGACGCGCCAGCCCGCCTTCGTGCAGCTGCGCCGCGACAACCCCGCTGCCTTCCGCAGCGTAGGTGATTTGGCCGGAGCGGATCGGCTGATGCGCTCCGCGCTTTTCATCGGCGTGTATCCCGGTTTGACCGCGCCCATGATCGATTACATGATCGAAACCGTCAGCGATTTTTGTCGAGTCGCGGTGAAAAAATCGAACTCCCAACCATGAAGACAGTGATTCTCTGCGGCGGCAAAGGTACGCGTTTGCGCGAAGAAACCGAATATCGGCCCAAGCCGATGGTGCCCATCGGCGAGCGCCCGATTTTGTGGCACATCATGGAGCGGTACGCCCGTTACGGGCACAAAGATTTTGTCCTCTGTCTCGGTTACAAGGGCGACATGATCCGCGATTATTTTAAAAACCACGCCTGGCACAATCGCGACGTCACACTCGCGCTCGGGCGGCCCGAGGCTCCGCGTTTTCATACGCCGCAGATCGACGCCGATTGGCAAGTGACGCTCTGCGAGACGGGACTCAACGCGCTCACCGCGGACCGGCTCCGCGCCGTGCGTTCGCATGTTGGCCAGGCAACGTTTTTTCTCACCTACGGCGATGGCGTGGGAAATATTGATCTCGATGCGCTCCTGGCGTTTCACCGCAAAGCCGGCGCGGTGGTCACGCTCAGTGCGGTGCATCCGCCGGGTCGCTTCGGTGAAATCGGTCTCACCGCCGACGGCCGCGTCGAGAGTTTCAACGAAAAACCGCAAACCGAAACCGGCTACATCAACGGCGGCTTTATGGTCTGTGAGCCGGCGTTGTTTGATTATTTGCCGGAGCAACCGGGGATGATGCTCGAGGAAGCGCCCCTGCGTCGCTTGGCGGCCGAGGGTAAACTCGCGGCCTGCCGCCACGAAGGTTTTTGGCAACCGATGGACACGTACCAAGAGTTCACGTTGCTCAACCGCCTCTGGGACGAAGGACGCGCGCCGTGGGTGACGTAAGCGTGGAATCGCCGCTGCCGGTCGAAGATATTTCGCTCGTGTTGGGCGCGACGGCGCCGTTGTGGACGGAGTTGCGCGGCTCGCACGTGTTGGTGACCGGCGGCACGGGTTTTTTCGGCCGGTGGATGTTGGAGAGTCTGCTGGCCGCGAATGTGCATTATAATGCGGGCCTGCGCGCGACGGTGATCTCGCGCGATCCGACCGCGTTTTTGAAAAAAATGCCGCACCTCGCCGCGGCGGGCGCATTGGATTGGGTGCAGGGTTCGGTCGCGACGATGCGGCCCGAGGAGTTTGCGCCGAGGCATTTCGACGGCGTGATTCACTTGGCCACGGAAGCCGACTCCGCCGCGACGATCGCGTCTCCGGAGCGAGCGGTGGATGTGATCACGGGCGGCACGCGGCGCGCACTCGATGTGGCCGTGGCGACG
>CAJAFD010000334.1 GCA_903938935.1 uncultured Opitutia bacterium | reverse complement strand
ATGCGGTGCTCGGTGACGCGATTCTGGAGAAAATGATACGTGCGGATGCGTTCGCTACGGTCGCCCGAACCGATTTGGTTGCGTCGCACGGCCGCGTATTTGGCGTGCTCCTCGTCTTGGCGGCGCTGGAGGAGCCGTGAGCGCAAGACCGTCATCGCTTTGGCTTTGTTCTTAATCTGCGAGCGTTCGTCGGCGCAGGTGACGATAAGGCCTGTAGGTTTATGAAGAATTTGAACCGCTGAATCCGTCGTATTCACGCCTTGTCCGCCGGGTCCGCTCGCCCGGGCGACGGTGATTTCGAGATCTTGCGGATCGACGACCACGTCGACTTCCTCGGCCTCGGGCAACACGGCAACCGTAACTGTCGATGTGTGAATGCGCCCGCTGGCTTCGGTGACGGGCACGCGTTTCACGCGTTGGACACCGCTTTCAAATTTCAGTTGTTTGTAAACATCCGTCCCGGTGATGAGAAAAATCGTTTCACGGTAACCGCCACGTTCAGAGTAGCTCGTGCTCATCGGCTGAATTTTCCAACCCTGCGCATCGGCGTAGCGGTGATAAACGCGCGCCAATTCGGCGGCGAAAAGCGCCGCTTCCTCGCCACCCGTGCCGGCACGGATTTCCATAATGGTGTTTCGCGAATCCGTCGGCTCCGGCGGGATCATCGCCAGTAAAACGACTTCCCGTAATTCCGCGGCGCGGCGTTGCAACTCGGGCAACTCGGCGGCGGCGAGATTACGCATTTCTGGGTCGGCCTGGGCATCGCGGCTCAAATCTGTGGCTTCGATTGTTTCGCGTTCGATGCGCTCGTGGAGTCGGAAATCGGCTACGAGTTTTTGTAATTTCTGATGCTCGCGCATGACTTCGGCGGCACGCCGCGAGTGAGCGTAAAAACTAGGCTCCGCCATTTGCGCATCGAGTTCATCGAGGCGGCGTTGAAAAGGAGCGATATCAGGCAGGGAATCCATGGAACCGGACGTTTAGACGGTGAAGATTTGCGAATTGCGCGAGCGGCCGGGTGCGGCTTGTCTGCGAGCCAGCTCCGCGCGAGGCAATGCTTGCCTAGCGGTGTTGATCTGCAATGGCCACGACGCTCTTCACTCAAAACATCATCGCCTGCATCTGGGATTTCGACAAGACCTTAATCCCCGAATACATGCAGTCGCCTCTATTTCGGCGCTACGGCATCGACGAAGCCACGTTTTGGGGCGAGACCAACGCCCTCGTCGGCCACTATAAAAAACGCGGCTACCATCTCTCCCCTGAGATCAGTTACCTAAACCATCTTCTCACCTACGTCCTCGCTGGTCCCATGGCAGGGCTCAACAACGAGAAACTCCGCGCGAGCGGTCGCGAGATCGGTTTCTATCCCGGCCTGCCTGATTTTTTTGACCGCGCCAAATCCTTCGTCAGCGAGCGCCCCGAGTATCAAAAACACGAAATTTCGCTCGAACATTACATCGTGAGCACCGGATTGGCCGAGATGGTCCGAGGCAGCGCGATTGCCCCGCTCGTCGACGGCATTTGGGCCTGCGAATTCATCGAAAATCCGCTGCAACCGGGTTTCCTGCGGCAAAAGGAACTCTCTCTCGACGCCGCCGCCGAGATCGCACAAATCGGCATGGTCATCGACAACACCACCAAGACGCGCGCCATTTTTGAGATCAACAAAGGCACGAATAAAAATCCAGCCATCGACGTAAACTCCAAGATGGCCGAAGAAGATCGCCGCATTCCGTTTCAAAACATGATCTACATCGCCGACGGTCCGAGCGATGTGCCGAGTTTCTCCGTGGTCAAAGGTAACGGCGGCAAATCCTTCGGCGTGTACAATCCAGCGAAGCCCGAAGAATTCGCGCAAAACGACCGCCTCCGCCAAGTCGGCCGCATCGATCACTACGGCCCCGCCGATTACACAGCCCAGAGCAGCACGACACAGTGGCTGCGCATGCATATTCACCAAATTTGCGACCGCATCGTCACGGACCGTGAAGCCGCCGTCGCCGCCAAAGCCTCGCGTCCGCCACGTCACCTCAACGCTTCGCCCGAAGAGGAAGCAGCGCGCCGCACCGCCGCCCTCGCGCCGAAACAATCTTCGTTTTTGGAATAAATCTAAAATCCCGCGCTCCCTTCCGCCTCGTTTGGTCAGCCAAGCTGAGCCGGTATAAATCACCGAGCCGAAAAAATAGTTTTCGAGTTCCAGCAACGCGTCATCGCCTCGCTAAACTCAGCGGTGAAAACACCGTCAACTTGAAGGACTCACCACCGAAGGATCGATCGGGTTGATTTGCCTAGGCGTGGATTTAGGTGCGACAGAATTCGGGTTCGGCTGGTCGGGGTTCGAGGCCGGAGCGGTTGCATTGGCTGCACCGGAGGCCGCACCCTTAGACGCGGCGTT
>CAJAFD010000333.1 GCA_903938935.1 uncultured Opitutia bacterium | reverse complement strand
TTGTTCGAGCAACGCCGGGGTGATGCCCGCCGCTTTCAAACCGCGCACCAACCCACTCGCGGCCGCGCGACTCAGGCCGGCGTTGCCATCGAGAATCAACGGCGCATCCGGCGCCGCCGCTTGTATCGCCGCTACGCGCGCGAGGTCACCGGCCGGCCCGCCCGCGCCGCCGACTTTGACTTTAATCATCCGGATGCCGCGCGCGCGGATGGCCCGCGCTGCGTCCGCCGCTTCCGCGACGGTGCCCGTGGTCACGGTCATATCCGTCTCAAGCGTGGTGCTCGCGCCGCCGAAAAATTTCCACATCGGCTGGCCGCGCTGCCGCGTCCACGCATCCAACAACGCCATCTCAAGCGCGCACTGCGCCGAGCCACAACCCGCCCCGCCACGCGTAAAAAATTCCGCCGCGAGCGCGCGCCAGTCGTTGCCCTCGCGTCCGGGTAACCACGCGCGCGCGTCGTTGAGCGCCGCGAGCGCCATGGCCTGCGTCTCGCCGTTGTAGGGCGGCAACGGCGCCGCTTCACCGTAGCCGCGCGTGCCATCGGCGAGCTCGATGGTGACGAGCACGTTGTTGGCCATCGCCTGCGCGCCGCCAGAAATACCAAACGGCACATGCAACGGGATATCGAGGGGCGCCACGGTGCACGCACGGATCAAAGTCGGTGAAATCATGAAAGAGAAGAGCCTAGCGAACCTGCCGGTAATGCAAGAGTGCGCGCGGCGCCACCCCATGCACGGCTTTGAACGCGCGCGAAAAATGATACGGGTCATCGAAGCCCACGCGTTGCGCGACTTCTTTCACAAGTCCGCCATTTTCGAGGAGGAACCCGGCGGCAATCGTCATTTTTCGCCGCAAGAGATATTGGTACGGGCTCGTGCCTTGATAGCGCCGGAACCAGCGGCACACGCTCGAAGCCTCAACGGCGGCCGCGCGCGCGATTTCCTCCAGCGTGCCCAAGCGCTCCGCCTGCGCATCGATCAAGGCCTTGCAGCGCAAAAAGGCCTCCCGCGCCGGCTCAAGCGTCGGCGTCGCTTGCGTGGTCGTTGCTTCGATTTTCAACAGCAGCAATTCGCCGAGCGCTGCACAGATTGCCGCCGTGAGCGCGCCCGTGCGTTGCCCTTCGCGCACGAGCTCTTCCAACACGCTCGTCACTTCCGCTGGAACCGCCAAGACGCGCACGGCTCCCGGCCGCACGCCACAGCGCTGCAACCGACCCACGACGCCGCGGCCACTGATCGACACAAAATATTTCACCATCGGATCCCGCGCGTCCGCCCGCAGCGCGCAGTGCGTGTTGGGGCCATAAGCAAACACCGTCCCCGGCCCGAGCGGATGTTCCTTGCCGTCGAGCGTAACCCAGCCGCGGCCGGAAACGACAAACTCCAGCCCGTGAAAGGGAAAATATCGGCGCGCGAGTGCGTAATCCGGATTACACTGTTCGCGCCCGCCCATCACCAAGACCAGCGCCTGCGTGCGCGACGGCGCCAAGTTGAGAAAAAAATATCGTGCCCGCGTAACCTGTTTCGAGAGCAGCGCCGTGGCTTCTTGAGGGCCGATATTATCCATGTCGTTGCGGCATCTATCCATTTTCTAAAGGCGAGATCGAGTGCATTCTCTGGCTCGAGTCTCGCCGATTTTCTCTAGCCAACCTTCCCCACTGATTTTTATGGCCAAAATGAAAACCATCCTCCTCGTCGCCAACGGCGATCTCCGCCAGTCCGCCAACGAAGTCTGCTGGCCCGCCCAACACGCGATGGAGCAGGCGCTCACCGCCGCCGTGGCTCGGCTCGGTTACAAACTCGTCCGCGCCCACGCCTACAAGCCCGCGCAGAAACACGGTTTCATCAGTTCGCAGAAAGAGGGCATGGCGGTCTTCGCCACGATCGATCCGCACACGCCGCTCATCGTCGCCGAAGCCGTGTGGCAATATTCCCATCACCTGCTGCCCGGACTCATCTCGCACCAAGCGCCGATTCTCACCGTCGCCAATTGGTCAGGCACGTGGCCTGGCCTCGTCGGCATGTTGAACCTCAACGGCTCCCTCACCAAAGCCGGTGTTCGTTACTCGACCCTCTGGAGCGAAGCGTTCACCGACACGTATTTTCTGAACGGTCTGAAATCATGGCTCACCACCGGTCAGGCCCGCCATCGCACCACCCACGTCAAACCTCTCGCCCGCGCCGCAGTCCCGGCGAAAGCCCGGGCCGTCGCGCATAAAATCGCCGCCGATCTACGTCAGCGCAAATCCATCATGGGCGTCTTCGACGAAGGCTGCATGGGCATGTACAACGCCATCATCCCCGACGAACTGCTTTTCCCGACGGGCGTTTATAAGGAGCGTCTTTCCCAATCCGCTCTTTACTACGGCGCCACTCAAGTCAGCTACGCCGAGGCGCGCGCGGTCTTCGATTGGCTCGTCAAAAAAGGCATGAAGTTCCACTTCGGCACCGATGCAAAAACCGAACTCACGCGCGAGCAGGTGCTGTGGCAGTGCAAAACCTACGTCGCCGCCCTCCGCCTCGCCGATGAATTCGGCTGCGAGTCCATCGGCATCCAATATCAACAGGGCCTCAAAGACCTCCTGCCCGCGAGCGATCTCGTCGAGGGCCTGCTCAACAACAGCGATCGCCCGCCGGTGAAAAACGCCGCCGGAAAAATCATTCGCGCCGGACAACCGCTCACGCACTTCAACGAAGTCGACGAATGCGCCGGGCTCGACGGACTTTTTACGCAACGCGTTCACACCGCCCTCGGCCAGCCCGTCGAAAACACGCTGCACGATCTGCGTTGGGGTGCATACGATGCCAGCGGCACGACCGACGCTTACGTCTGGGTGTTTCTCATTTCCGGCAGCGCCCCGCCCGCGCACCACATCGGCGGCTACGCCGGCACCGATTCGCTACGCCAGCCTCCGATGTATTTTCGCCTCGGCGGCGGCACCGTACGCGGTATCGCCAAGCCCGGCGAGATCGTCTGGAGCCGCATCTTCGTTGAAGATGGTAAACTTAAAATGGATCTCGGCCGCGCTCAGGTCATCACGTTGCCCGCCGCCGAGACCGCACGGCGCTGGAAGGAAACGACCGAGCAGTGGCCCATCATGCACGCCGTCACCTACGGCGTATCGCGCGATCAAATGATGGCGCGCCACAAGGCCAACCACATCCAAGTCGCCTACGCCCACAGCGCTAAGGCCGCCGATCTCGCCCTCTACGCCAAAGCCGCCCTCGCCGCCGAGCTCGGTCTCGTCGTCAACCTCTGCGGCACCAAGGCCAACGGCCAACCGTTTTAATTTCGCGTCGATAGCAGTGGTGCCCGTCACCGGCGATGCGGCGAAGGTTTAGCTTGGAATCCCGCACCTCCGTGCGCGACGCTGCGTCATGCCCCACTTCGCCCGCCGTGCGTTGCTCACGTTGTTAGTCTGGCCGCTGGCCGTTTTTGCCGCTGCGCCCACACGACTTCCGCGCGAAAATCTCCTGCTGCGCCACGACGCCACGGGCGCGGTCCTCGCCGTAAAGACCGTGGCCGAATGGGCGGATCGTCGCGCCGAGATCGTGCGCGGCATGGAAACGGTCATGGGTGCATTTCCCGGGGCCTCGTCAGCTAAGCGCGTCGCCCTCGAGGTGCGCGTCGAAGCCGAAACCGATCACGACACGTACGTCATCCGTCGCATCACCTACCAAGCCGAACCCGGCAGCCGCGTGCCGGCGTTACTCTGCATTCCCAAAGCTGCGCTCACCGCACCCGCCGGCAGCGTGCCCGCGGTGCTGTGTCTGCATCCGACCGACAACACGGTCGGTCCGGGCGTCACCATTGGCCTCGGCCCGCTCCCGCATCGCGCCTACGCGAGCGAACTCGCCGCGCGCGGCTACGTGACGATTGCGCCCGCTTATCCGCACCTCGCGGGCTACGCGCCCGACATCAAGGGCCTAGGCTACGCGAGCGGCACGATGAAAGCGATTTGGGACAACACGCGCGCGCTCGATGTCCTGGAAACGTTGCCCTTCGTGCGGCGTGGCCATTACGGCGCCATCGGCCACTCGCTCGGCGGCCACAACGCACTCTATACAGCCGTCTTCGAGCCGCGCCTCGCCGCAATCGTGTCGAGTTGTGGCTTCGATTCGTACCTCGATTACTACGGCGGCAAATCGGCGGTTTGGACCGAGGGCAAGGGTTGGTGCCAGGAGCGCTACATGTTGGGCTTGCTCGCGTACGCCGGCCGCCTCGCGGACATCCCGTTTGATTTCCACGAAATCATCGGCGCACTCGCCCCGCGCCCGGTCTTCATCAACGCGCCCTTGCGCGACTCAAATTTTTCTTGGGCTTCCGTGGACCGTGTCGTCGCGAGCGCACGCGCAGCTTATGCGCTCCATGGCGCGACCGCGGGCCTGCGCGTCGAACACCCTGACAGCGACCACGATTTCCCCGACGCCCAACGCGAGACCGCTTATCGTCTCTTCGACACGGTGCTGCGCTGAAAATCGGCGGCTAAATCAGCCAAATAAAAAACCGAGGCAATATCCTCGGTTTTACGGGCAGTGGGTTTCGGCTTGAGGCGAAACCCGAAGCTCAGACTTGAAAGTGGTACCGCTACGGAGAATCGAACTCCGATTAACGAGATGAAAACCCGTTGTACTAACCGTTATACGATAGCGGCAAAATGGTGAAGGGCGACGATTGGAACCAACCTTAGCGACTGATCAAGAAAAATATTTCGGAGTTAATCAAGCCCGAGTTTGAGCCGCTTACGAGCCGCTCTAGGCCCACCTCAAGCCGTACCGCTTTTACCGCTGACCTAAAACCGCCGACCCTCAAGTTCGACTCCACCTCTAAATTTCGCTCTTCGAAGGCCTCGCGCGCCGTCGGGAAAATCGGAGCTGCACAGAATCGGAATCAAGCCTATCCCATAACGCCAAGACGGATGACGAGGGGACCCATGTGGTCTAGTTGATTTATTTCCGCGCCCGCGCGGCTTGCGTGATCAATTTTAAGAGCGGCTGGGCCGTGAGGAGCGCTTTTTCCAATACAGCCTGCTCCGACATTTTGGTTTTCGCCGCGATCACACGTACGCGCTTCTGATCAGATTTTAGCAGTGTAATTTTTTTACTCAGAACGTTTTTCGAAGGCATCAGCCTGAGAAAACGTAGATGCTTATTCTACTCAATAAAATTAAAAGAACGTCGAAATTTTGGTATTAATTTTCCAGCTACACGTCATATCCCCACCTCAGCTCCTTGCCTTATTTTTAAGCGTAAAACATTCTGTATAAAGAAATTTCATTCATGCCATCCAAACCTATTCCGATACGCATCTCCGACTCTTTGTTAAAGGAAATCAAAGCGACCGCAGCGGCGTTAGAAATGACCGATCAGGACACGATGAGATTCTGCATGCGCCTAGGCCTAAAAATCCTCGAGCTTACCGCCAACGATCCGATCACGCCGGTGGCCGAGAAAGCCTTAAAAACAAAAGAATTATCCGCACAGCAGTTGATCCATGAAGTGGGAAAAAAGTCGCACATGGCGTAGGCGCTGATGCGAAGGCCGAGATCAGCCGAAGTACGAAGGACCTCTGAGCGTTCAAACTGCCGCGCGGTTAATCGAGAAACGTTCTAGCGCCGCTAAACCCAGCAGCATCGGTTGACAAACAAACAGGACGCTATTTCAGCGAGGCATGAGTGAAACCCAGAGTTCCAAAAACGCATTTTATAAAAAGTGGTGGTTTTTCGTTATCCTCGCCTTAATTTTATACACGGTAGGCAAAACCGATCGCTCTGATTCCTCCGGCGCCACCCCGAAATCGAGTCAAACTGCCCCTGTGCTACCCAAAGATTAGCAACACGTGATCGGAATCGCCCAGCAAGGCGCAAAAAGATGCGGCCAAAGCCGCCAGAAATATGGGCAGCGGCGGCAAACTCGGAGCTCGCAGTTCAAAAAGAATGCGAAGCTAACGATAAACAATCTAAGCTACACTTAAATCGTGGCCCATCGGCGGATGGTTTTGGGGCAACGTTTCAGTTGCAAAGTGTCCGCTCGATTCGAAGCACATGCGAAACTCGGAGCTTTCGACGAGACGGAAGACGTTAGGACAGATTACGATAATACGACTAAGATCCTCGTAAATTATGGTTTCTTTCATGTGTGATAGATGGATACTGGTGAGCCTAGGTTTATGAAGTTAAGTTAGAGGTCTTAAGTTACAAAAACGAGG
>CAJAFD010000332.1 GCA_903938935.1 uncultured Opitutia bacterium | reverse complement strand
GGCTTGGCCGGGGCGCGCGGAGGTGAGTTGGCCGGCGCGGATCACAGGGCTGCCGTTCACGATCACGTCGCTGAAGCCCGTCGCGTACTGGTGCGGGGCGTCGTAGGTCGAGGGATCGTTGACGGTCGCGGGGTCGAAGATCACGACGTCGGCGATGGCGCCGAGGCGGAGTTCGCCGCGCTCGCCGAGGCGAAACGTGCGCGCGGGTAGCGAGGTCATTTTGCGCACGGCGTCTTCGAGCGAGATCACCTTTTGGTCGCGCACGTAGCGGCCGAGGATGCGGGCGTTGTTGCCGTAGCCGCGCGGGTGGGGGACGGCTTCGCCAAATTTCCGGATACCGGAATCGGAGGCGATCATGGTGAGTGGTTGCGCGAGAAACTTTTTGAGGTCGGGCTCGCTCATGCCGTGGAAGACGCCTTGCGCGCCGCCGCGCGCTTCGATGTCGAGGATCGTCTCGATCTGGTCGTCGAGCGTCGCCGCACCGCGGAGGAGTTGCGCGCATTGCGGGATGGTTTTGCCGTTGAAGCGCGGGTCGGGTTTGAAGTTGGCGACGACGGCGTAGGTGAAGTCGCCGCGTTGGCCCTTGGCGATGGAGTCTTTCATCTCGGCGACCATCTGGGCCTTGATCGCGGGATCGGCGAGGCGCTCTTTGTAACGCGCGGCGCCGCCTTCGCGGAACTCGGCGGCGATGAGCGCGGAGATGCCGGTGCTCGACGCGGTGTAGGCGTATTGGTCCTGCGTGATTTTCAAGCCAGCGGCGCGGGCGCGGTCGAGGTAGACGAGGATTTCGTCGGCGCGGCCCCAGGCGTTGGGGCTGGAGAGTTTGATGTGGGAAACTTCGGCGGGGATTTTTGCCTCGCGGGCGACGGTGGTGAGTTCGTCGAGGGCTTCGAGGATGCGGGAGTTTTCGTAGCGCATGTGGCTCGCGTAGATGCCGCCATGCGCAGCGGCGACTTTGGCGAGGGCGACGATTTCATCGGTCTTGGCAAACGAGCCGGGTAAATAGATCAGTCCCGTGCTCAGGCCGACGGCGCCCTCTTGCATCGCTTGTTCGACGAGGGCGCACATTTTCTCCAATTCGACGGGCGTGGGCGGGCGCATGAAGCTGCCGCCCATGACTTGGAAACGCACGGTGTTGTGGCCGATGAGCGTGGCGACATTGAGCGAGACGCCGGTGCGTGCGAGTTGGGCGAAGAAGGCGCCGACCTCGAGCTTCGAGCCGCCGCAGTTGCCGGTGACGATGGTGGTGACGCCCATGCGCAGGAAATTTTCTGCCGTGGGGAGATCGTTGACGTCCTCGGAGTGCGTGTGGACGTCGATGAAGCCGGGCGCGACGACGTGGCCGGCGGCGTCGATTTCGGTGGGTGCGGTGGAGCCGGCGGGGAGTTGTCCGATCGCGGCGATGCGGCCGGCGCGGATGGCGAGATCGCCGGGGCGCGCGGGTGCGCCCGTGCCGTCGATGAGCGAGGCGTGGCGGATAATGAGGTCGTAGGTCTCGGCGCCAAGGGGCAACGAGACGAGCGGGACGACGAGGCAGAGCAGGAGGCGTCGGGCGAGGCGCATGGGGAAAGCGAGCACGGTGGGGCTCAAACTCGCGCGCGGCAATGCGGGATCGTGGATGTTCGGGTCGGTTTGAGTGGGGCGAGTGACGGCGACGTGAATTTAACGCGCGGCGTTGATTTTTGACTTTGCGCAAGGGCGCGGGCGACGTGTGGTGGAGTGATGGCAGCGCGGCCCACGTTTCGCATGGCGGTGAAGTTTTGGCTCAAGCTGGGGCTGCTCAGCTTTGGCGGACCCGCGGGGCAGATCGCGCTGATGCATCGGGAACTCGTGGAGCAGAAAAAGTGGGTCGAGGAAGCGCGGTTTTTGCACGCGTTGAATTTTTGTATGCTCTTGCCCGGGCCTGAGGCGACGCAACTGGCGACGTATTGCGGGTGGCTCTTGCATGGCGTGCGCGGGGGCTTGGTGGCGGGCGCGCTGTTTGTGTTGCCGGGCGCGCTGGCGATGTGGGGCTTGAGTTGGGTTTATGTGAGCTACGGGGCGGTGCCGGCGGTGGCGGGCGGATTGAATGGGTTGAAGGCCGCGGTGCTGGCGATTCTCGCGGTGGCCGTCGTGCGGGTCGGGCGCAAGTCCCTGCAAACGCCGATCGCGTGGGCGCTCGCGGTCACGGCGGGCGCGGTGCTCGCTTGGGGTGTGGCGCCGTTTCCGGTGGTCGTCGGGGGCGCGCTGGCGGTGGGATTTTTTGGCGTGCGCCGTTGGCCGGAAGTGTTGGGGCCAAGAGCGGCCGCGAGCGCGAGCGAGCTGGCGGGGGCAAACGACGCGACGCAGGCTCGCACGGTGCGCGAGACGGCGTGGATTGCCGGCATCGGTTTAGCGTTGTGGTTCGCGCCGGTCGTGGGCGCGGTGTGGTTGCAGGGCGGCGAAGGACTTTTCGCGCAGCTCGGTTGGTTTTTTAGCAAGGCGGCGGTGGTGACCTTTGGCGGGGCTTACGCGGTGTTGCCGTATGTGGGGCAACAGGCGGTGGAGCATTATTATTGGGTCACGGCGCCGCAGATGGTGGATGGGTTGGCGCTCGCGGAGACGACGCCGGGGCCGTTGATTTTGGTGCTGCAACACGTGGGGTTCCTCGCGGGCTGGGCGCAACCGGGCGGGCTCTCGCCCCTGGCCGCGGCGACGTGGGGTGCGGCGATGACCACGTGGGTGACCTTCGTGCCGACGTTTTTATTTATCCTCGTGGGCGCGCCGTACGTGGAGCGGTGTCGTGGCTGGGCGGCCTGGCGCGGGGCCTTGGCGGCGGTGTCGGCGGCGGTGGTCGGCGTGATCGCGCAGCTGGCGGGTTGGTTTGCGTGGCACGCGTTGTGGCCGCGGGGCGGAAGCGGGGGCGTGGATTTTTGGGTCTTGGGCGTGGCGGTGGCGGCGGGGGTGGCGCTACACTGGGGCCGCGTGGGCCTCGGCTGGGTCGTGTTGGCGTGCGGAGTCGCTGGGGCGTTGAGCGTGGTGGGGCTTTGAGTGTAACGGTTGATAAAAGATACGGGCCGGTAAAATGAGGTAAATGAACAGCCGATTGAGAGGTTGCGGCGCTGGAGTTGGGCATGAAAAAGGGCCGGTCGGAGCGACCGGCCCTGATGGGCAAAGCAGACGCGGGCCGGCTGGATCAGCGGTGGCCTTGGGTCAGCTCGGAGACGAGGGCGGGCACTTCGTAAACTTTTTTCAACGCTTCCAAGATGCCCGCGCTGTGCACGCTCAGGGCGCGGGATTGTTTGTCGTCGTAGCCGAAATCGGCGGAGAGTGACTGGATGTTACCGTCGAAGATGATGCCAACGAACTCAGCTTTTTGGTTCACGATCGGGCTGCCGGAGTTGCCGCCGATGATGTCGTTGGTACTGACGAAATTGAACGGCACGTTGAGATCGAGGGCGGATTTTTTCGCGACCCAGCGCGGTGGGAGGTCGAAGGGCGATTTGTTGTCTTGCTCGGCGCTGCGGGCGTAGAGGCCGGCGAAGGTCGTCATAGGGGCGACGGAGGCGCCGTTTTCTTCGTAGCCTTTCACGGTGCCGTAGCTGAGGCGCAGGGTGAAGGTGGCGTCGGGGTAGGTGTTGGCGCCTTCGAGGGCGAAGCGGGCTTTGCCGATGAGGGCTTGGGCTTGTTGTTTAATCTCGGTCTGGGCCTCGACGATTTTGCGCAGGGCGCGGGCTTCGGTGTCGATGAGGCGGGCGACTTCGATCATGGGGTCATGGGCCGCGGTGACGGCGGCGGCTCCGCCGGTGTAGAGTTTTTTGCGGAAGGCGACGTCGCGGACTTGGGTCGTGTTGATGAGTTCGGCGGCGCGAGCACGAGGGGATTTGCCGGCGAGGACGGCGAGCACGAGGGGGTCGTCGGCGCCGAGGTTGGCGGCGAGGTAGGTGAGGGAATCGGCGAGGGAGATGATCTCGTAATCGGCGTAGATGGGTTTGTCGGTGAAGAGCATGAGCTCGAAGGATTCGCGGCGGGCTTCGGCGAATTCGGCGAGGCGTTCGCCGTTGGGCTTGGGGCGTTCGTCACCGGCGCGGAGGAGGCGGCGGGCGAGGCTGAAAGAATCGGCGTTGAAGCCGCCGGCACCTTCGAGGAGGCGTTGGCGGTTGGCGATGAGGGCGATGCTCTTTTGCGCGGCGGCGATGCGGTCGAAGGCCGCGAGGGCTTCGGCGCCGTTCGGCGAATCGGCGAGTTTTTGTTTGAGGGCTTTTTCGGCGGCGACTTCGGCGCCGAAGAAGGTGGGGTCTTGGAGAGCGGCGAGACCGCCGTCGCGGACTTTGCGGGAGTTTTGAATCCCGAAGAGATCTTCGCGGGCGCGGCGGTTGTTTTCTTGGCTGCGGGCGCTCCAGGAACTGAGGAGGACTTCGCGGCGTTTGAGGGTGGCGAGTTGGTCGGGGAATTGGTTGTCGCGGAGGTAGGCGAGCTCGGGGGTGGTGAGCAGGCGGCTGGTGCGGCCGGGGTGGCCGGAGACGAAGACGAGTTCGTTATCCGCGGCGCCGCGGTCGGACCACTTTAAGTAGTGAGTGGATTGAACGGGCTGGTTGTTTTCGTAGACGCGGAAGAAGCAAACATCGAGGTCGTAGCGGGGGAATTCGAAGTTGTCGGGATCGCCGCCGAAGAAGGCGATTTGAGCTTCGGGCGCGAAGACGAGGCGGATGTCGGTGTAACGCTTGAAACGATACAAGTGGTAAGCGCCGCCTTGGTAAAGGGTGACGATGTCGCTGCGGAGGCCGGTTTTATCGCGGGATTCTTTTTCGACTTCGGCGATGATTTTACGGCGGGCGAGCGCAGCTTCGGCTCCGCTGAGATTGGCCGGAACGGCGGCGTTGATGCGGGCAGTGACGTCTTCGATGGATTGGAGGACGTTTACTTCGAGGTCGTTGCACTTAATTTCTTCGGCGGCGGTTTTGGCGTAAAAGCCGTCGCGGAGGTAGTTGTGCTCTTGGGAGCCCATCTTTTGGATGGAGTCGGCGGCGACGTGGTGGTT
>CAJAFD010000331.1 GCA_903938935.1 uncultured Opitutia bacterium | reverse complement strand
TTGTTCATCTTCAGACGACGTTTCTTTTTCAGGTTGCCCATGGTGCTTGAGAATTGGTGAAGGGTCACCGTGTAACTACCCCCGCAGCCTGTAAAGCGAATTTATCCAACCTTACAAAGATACCAATCAACCCGCGCCAACTACCTGCTCCATCCGCCGCAAACGTGTGAACACCAAGCCGCACTCCACCCGCCCCACCGGCACCTCGGCCAACACCGCCACCACGCGCCGATAAAGATTCAACTGTCCCGTGTGACGCGCCACCGCGGCCGCCAGCTCCGCAGCCGTCCCCACCCGATCGGTCTTATAATCTATGACAACGGCTCGAGTCGCCGCACCCGCGGCATCGCGCTCCACCACCACGCGATCAAAAACGCCCGTCACCCACGCCCCATCGAGCACCATTTCAAACGCGCGCTCCCGCCACACTTCTCCTCGTCCGCTCGTCGGCTTCGCCCAGGCTGAAGCCAAGGCCGAGGCGCTCAAACACGCCAGCGCTTCCGCCACAGCCTCATTCTCCGCGCCCCATTTTTCCCGCCACGACGCCGACCAACGCTCCAGCGCACCCGTCCCCTCGAGCCACTCCACTTCCGCGAAACGTTCGTGCACGGCCGTGCCAAAATCTGCCCCCTCGTTTCGCTTGAGCGCAAACACCAGCGACCCGCTCACCCCGCTGTGTTTCAAGGCCGAAGGCGTCCGCGCCGGCCGCCGCGCCGCCCGTCGCACCCACGCACTCGGCACCGCCCACGAAACGTCATTTTCCGCCACCCGCTTCGGCTCTTTAAACTTAATCTCATCAAACCACCGCGCTACACCCGAGCTCCACGTTTCACCCAGCGCATCGTGCAGCAACCGCGTGAAATTCTGCGACTTTGAGGTCTGCTTCGTCGGCTCGGTCACCAAAATCAACGCCCGCTTCGCCCGCGTCATCGCCACATAAAGCAGGCACAATTTCTCATAAGCCGCCTCGCTTTTCGCCGCCGCCACATGCGCCGCCAACACCGGTTCCTGCTCCGCAAAAATCTGGTTCGGCAAATCCAACACCCACTCGACCGAACGATCCTCCGCGCGTTGCACGGCCAATCCGTCCCGGCGCGACGCGAGCGTTTCCCCCTCCAAATCAGGCAAAATCACCAAATCGAAGCCTAGGCCCTTCGCCTTGTGCACGGTCATCACACGCACCACCCCGAGCGTGTCCGCCTCACGCACCGTGTGACCCTCCGCAAATTCCAAAAACTCCGCCACATCGCGGCTGCCGCCTTCATCAAAACGCTCCGCCGCCGCGACCAGCAAACGCCCGCGCTCTCGGCTAAATTCATCGTGCCTCAACGCCGGTTCCAGTCGACGCAACCAACCCTCCAGCGTGCCCGCGAAACCGAGCGCCTGCACCTCCGCCAACACCCGCAACGTCAACGCGTCGCTCCCCACCAACCCCTCCGCTTCGAGCCACGGCTCCAACGGCGACATCCGCACGTGCTCCCGCGCCAACGTATCCCCCGGAAACGCCGCCGCCCGCAACAACACCAGCAACGCCCCCGTCAGCGGATTATCCGTCGCCACGCGCAGATCGCTTTCCGCCAGCGCCGCCACCCCACCCTCGCGCCGCAAATATTCCGCCAACGCCGCGGCCGTCTTATTTTGCAACACCAACACCGCCACCGAGAGTCCACGCCGCGCCGGTTCCACCTCACGCAAAATCTTTAAGGTCTCCGCAAACCGCCCTGCCTCGTCCGGCGCGTGACGCAATTCCGCGAACCCCGCCGCCGCCGCATCCGCGCTCGCATGCGCGCGCCACTCGCGGTTCCAATCCGCCGCCGCCGCCGCTGGGACCGATGCCCGCACGACCTCCGCCGCGCCAAACACCGCGTTCACCATCGCGATCACTGCCGGCGCCGAACGCCACGACACATCCAACCGCCCTTCCACGATTATCCCCGGCGCGCTCTCGTTGTAGTGATTAAAAATTTCGCGAAACAGCCGCGGATCGCCCCCGCGCCACGCGTAAATCGCCTGCTTCACATCGCCCACATAAAACAAACTCCGGCGGCCCTCAGCGTCCTGCACCGCTTCGTCGATCAAGTTGCGCAACACGCTCCACTGCTCGTAGCTCGTGTCTTGAAATTCATCCAACAACCAATGGTCGAACTTCGCGTCGAGTCGCCAGTCGATCAACAACCGCGCCTCCTCCGCCTCACGCCCTAAAAGGTCGCCCTCCTGCGCCAATGTCGGCGCGCCCGCGCCCGGCAACAACCGCCGCAACACATCCGCAAACGTCAACCGCCCCGCCCGCCGCACGAGCGCATCGTACGTCATCTCATAGCTGCGCAACACCGCGAAAATCCCCCGCGTCATTTCCAGCCGCCGCATCAACTCAGCGCCCGCGATTCCTGCCACGACTCCGCGCAACGCCACGCGCGCCTCCTCGGTGAGCGCGACTTTTTTCCGTTCGATCGTCACTTCCTCCAGCGCCGGCCACGCCGCCCACGTGTTTTTCAACAGGTATTCGAGCGGCCCCGGCAAACCCGCGCCGGGCGACCACTCTTCGAGCGCCGCGAAGAAATTTTCTACGCGCGCGCGTTGCTTTTCGTTCCACGGCTCGGTCGCCCACGCCGCGCGCAAGGCCTGCGCCGCCGCCTCGCGCCCATCCACCGCCGCGAGCCACGCGCAACCCTCGGGCCAGATGCGCCCGGACTCGCCCCATTGCGCCGCTGCGGATGCCGCCAAATAGTTTTCCCCGTGCTCATCGAGAAATTGATCGAGCACGCGCGACAGCCGTTTTTCTTCCACGCCGAAGGTCGCGCGTTTAAACGCCTCGATAAACTCGCGCTGCGCCGCATCCGGCTCGCCCGCTGCCGTGAACATCTGCCTTAACACGCGCCGCCGCTCGCGCGCGGCCGCCGTCGCCTCAAGGATCTGAAACGCGCCATCGAGCCCGAGCTCGAGCGGGAAATTCTGCACCACGCGCGCGAAAAATCCATCGAGCGTCCCGAGATTCAAGCGCGGCATCGCCGTCACCACCACGCGCAACAACCGCAAAAAATCCGCCGCGCCCAACGTCGGCGCGCCGATCTCCGCCGCCAGCTTTTCGGCTTTGTGCGTATCCGTCGCAGCCGACGCCAATTTTTTCAGAATCTCATCGAAAAATTCTCCCGCCGCTTTCCGCGTAAACGTGAGCGCCACGATCCGCTCCGGCGCGGCCCCGTGCGCCAGCAAGCGCACAAAGC
>CAJAFD010000330.1 GCA_903938935.1 uncultured Opitutia bacterium | reverse complement strand
TCCGGCCCCCGCGATCAATTCCAACGCCCCCTCCGCGATCTACGCATCTCGGTGACCGACCGTTGCAATTTTCGTTGCCCGTATTGCATGCCGAAAGAGGTCTTTGGCCCCGGCCACGCCTTTCTGCGCGATCCGCAGCTCATGTCCCTCGGCGAACTCACCCGCATTGCCCGAGCCTTCACTTCGCTCGGCGTCGAAAAAATCCGTCTCACGGGCGGCGAACCGCTCCTGCGCCCAGACGTGCCCGATCTCGTCGCGGCGTTGAAACACGACCTGCGTCTCCCCGACGTCGCGCTCACCACCAACGGTTGGCTCCTCGAAAAACTCGCCCCCGCGCTCCGCACCGCCGGCCTCGATCGCATTAACGTCTCCGTCGATTCCCTCGACGACACCACGGCCGGAAAACTCAACGGCCTCGGCTTCAGCGTCGCGCGCGTCCTGCGCGGCATCGATGCCGCCGCCGCTCTCGGTCTGCCGGTAAAAATCAACTGCGTCATCCAGCGCGGCGTGAATGACGGCGAACTCCTCGAGCTCTGCGAATATTTTCGTACGCGCGGACACACGCTCCGCTTCATCGAGTTCATGGACGTCGGTAACACCAACCACTGGTCGGCCGAACGTGTCGTGCCCGCGCGTGAACTCGTCGCGCGCATCGCCGCCCGCTGGCCGCTCGAACCCGTCGGGCCCGCTTATCGCGGTGAAGTCGCCGCGCGTTACCGCTACATGGACGGTCGCGGCGAGATCGGCCTCATCAGTTCTGTGACCGAGCCGTTTTGCCGCGACTGTCACCGCGCGCGGCTCTCCGCAGACGGTAAACTTTTCACGTGTCTCTTTGCGTCGCTAGGTTGGGATGTACTCGGTTGCCTGCGGGCGGGTGCCGATGACGCTGAACTCGCCTCCTACGTCGCCCGCATCTGGCGCGGCCGCGAAGATCGTTACAGCGACGAACGCGCCGGCCTGCTCGCCGCCGGCGAATCCCGCGCCAAGATCGAGATGAGCTACATCGGCGGCTGAAAATTTTCTCTAAAGAATCATGAAAATCACCGATATTCCCTTCGGCATCACCGACTGGAGTACCGTCGAAGTGACCGAGCATTCAGGCACCACCGGCAAAGCATTTTGGCGCACCCGTCAGTTTGGCGATATTCGGGTCCGTCTCTTGGAATACACGCCGGGTTACCTCGCCGACCATTGGTGCGTGAAAGGCCACATTTTGTTCTGCCTCGAAGGCCAGCTCGACACGGAATTGGCCGATGGTCGGAAGTTCACGCTCACCGCGGGCATGAGTTATCAGGTCGCCGATCAAGCGGAGCCGCACCGCTCTGCCACTGCGATCGGGGCGAAACTTTTTGTCGTCGATTAGGCCGCGCGCGCGCGCGCCGTCGCCAAGATTTTCCGCAGCGCCGCGAAATCCTCGTCGCGCGAACCGCTTTGGATCACGAATTCAAATTTCGGCGCTTCGAGTAATTCAGCCTCCGCGGTCGCCATGCGCCGCGCGATTTCAGCTTCGTCGTCTTGGCCGCGCCCGCGGATGCGCGCCACCAATTGCTCGTGATCGAGCATGATGAAAATCGTCGCCATCGCGCGTTGTAGTGCAATCGAGTGCTCCGCCGCGCGCCGTAGGCTGTTGACGCCTTGGACATCGAGATTGATCGCGAGGCTTTGCCCGCGTTTGAGCGGCTCCAACACGCTCGCCGCCAACGTGCCGTAGCGCCGGTCGCCATGGACCCAAGCCCATTCGAGAAACTCATCGGCCGCGATCTTCGCGTCGAACTGCGCCGGCGTGAGAAAATGATAATGCACGCCATTCACTTCGCCCGGCCGCGGCGCACGTGTGGTCGTGGTGATCACGCGCTCGAAACCCGGTTCTTCTTGGACGATACGTTCGCACAACGTGCTTTTGCCTGAGCCCGCCGGTCCAGCGAGCACGAGCAAGACCGGGACGTTTTTTGGTGAAACCGGGGAGGGGGCCGTCATGCGAAAAGAAGCGGGCTGCTTGAAAAAAGGTACGTCGCCGGCGCTCAATAAGTGAACGCCACACCGCACAGGAGCAGGCCGTAGGCGGCGCACACGCCACCGGCGATGCGGGCGCGCTGGGGCACGATGAACAACCAGTTAATCCAGTCGCGCATACGCCAAGGTTGCGCCCCGAGCCAGATCGCGGCCGCGATGCAGATGTAAACAAAGCTCACCATGAACAACCGCTGCGGCAGCGCCCATTCCATGTACGCGGCGTCGAGCAACGGCATCGCTCCAAGCAAAACAATCGCGCACAACCCACGCACCGACAAAAAATCCGGCACGCATTTAAACGCCATCACCGCTACAAATAAAAATCCGACAAATAACAGTTTCCGGTACTCGCCCATGTCGGCCATGGAGAGATTCCAGATGTTATACAAAAACCAAGCCGCACCCACGCTGAAGAAAAGATAAGAAGCCGCCTTGGAACGCGGGAATGATTTTAACGCCGCGCCCGCGATCGAATTACCCAGCAACAACGGCACGCCCAGCAGAAGCAAAATCAAGCCGGGGATAAGGGTGGCGACGGTGAGTGACATGGTAATGCGGGATGGATTGGCAACTTAGGCTTCGACGCCGGCGAGCACAATTTCGCCGTAAAGCGTGCTCACGCTGGCGCGGTCGATTTTGAGCGAGATGAGTTGGCCGATCAGACGCGGGTTGGCGTCGAAGATGCACACGCGATTGCCGCGCGTGCGGCCGGTGAATTTTTTGCCGGTTTTATCTGGGCCTTCGACAAGCACCTCTTCAACCGTGCCGATGAGCGTGGCGTTGCGGCGCACGGAATTTTGCTGAAGCAACCCGAGCAGCGTGGCGTTGCGCGTCTCTTTTACTTCATCGGGGATCTGGTCGCCCATCGCCGCGGCCGGCGTGCCAGAGCGAATCGAGTATTTGAAAACATAGGCCATGTCGTAGTTGGCCCGCTCGAAGAGTTCGCGCGTGTGTTCGAAATCTTCGTCGGTCTCACCCGGGAAGCCCACGATGATGTCGGTCGAGAAATACATGTCCGGTCGCACGGCGCGGAGCGCTTCCACAATTTCCCAATAACGCTCGCGCGTGTATGGCCGATTCATCGCCTTCAAAATTCGGTTACTGCCCGACTGCATCGGCAGGTGGACGTAACCACACAGTTTTGGCAGCCGTCCGTAGGCTTCGACGAGATCTTGTTTGAACCCGCGTGGATGCGGCGAGGTGAAGCGGATGCGCGCGATGCCCTCGATGGCGCTGACGCGTTCGAGCAATTGCACGAACGGCGAAATCCCGTCCGTGTGCACGTAGTCGCGCCGGCCGTAGCTCGTCACGATTTGTCCGAGCAAGGTGACCTCGCGCACGCCTCGCGCGGCGAGCGCGCGACATTCCGCCACGATGTCGTCCATCGGACGCGAGCGTTCGTCGCCGCGCGTTTTGGGAACGATACAGAAAGCGCAATCCATGTTGCAGCCCTGCTGGATCGATACGAACGCGCTCACTTGGGGCGCGGCGTCCACGACTCCATCTGTGGCGGTTTCGGCCGCGACGTCTTGTGATAGCACGTGATCGCGGATCGTGTTTTGCGAACCCGCTTCTTCCGCGATGTCCACAATACTGGTCGCTAGCGGCACGCCCGCGGCTTTCGCCGCCCGGATGCTTTCCAGATAATCGGGCACCTGGTGAAATTTTTGCGTGCCCACGATCAGGTCCACGTCGGGCAACTTGTCCAAAAGCTCGGCGCCACGGTTCTGCGCCATGCAGCCTAAAATCCCGAGCACGAAGTCCGGTTGCCGGCGTTTGCGGTGGGCGATGTTGGCGGCTTTGCCGATGGCTTTTTGCTCCGCCGCATCGCGCACGCTGCACGTGTTCAGCAACAACACATCACAATCGTCCTCGCTCGCCACGATCCGGTAGCCGCGGGCGCGCAACATCGCCGCGACCGCCTCGCTGTCGCGCTCGTTCATCTGGCACCCGTAGGTTTTGATGTGGACCCGATTCATCCGTGGGAGGGGTTTAAGTAAACACGCCTCCCTGAGCGTCAAACGGTAAACCCATCCCTCGGGCTTGCCGCATCGCGTCTTGGGTCGTCAGTCTCGGTTTACCATGCGCCGCTCCGTTTTCTTCTTCGCGCTTTTTTTCGCAGTCGTCGGGCGGCTCTGCGCCGCCGATCTCAAGCCCGAGCCTGACGCTCTCGTGCTCATCGTAGGCGATCAACACTCGGCCTACGAACGCACGGCGCAACTCGTCGCCCGCATCGACCAACTCCGCGTGGCGCATCCCAGCGTGCCCTTCGCCGTCCTGATTAACGGTGACTCCCTAGAATACGGCAACGTCGTCGCCCGCCGCAGCGCCGGCGCGATCGATTTTGCGTTTTTTGCCGCGCTCGCCCGCCGCGTTCCCACGATTCTCAATCTCGGCAACCACGAGCCGGAATTCTACGCCGTCGACGACACGGTCGCGCGCATCCAAGCCACCGGCGTCACCGTCATCAGCAATCTCGTCAACCGCGCCACCGGCCAAGCGTTTGCCCCGGTTTCCACGTCGCTGCGGCTCGGTGCCCGCGAAGCGGTCGTCGTCGGCCTCGCCACGGATAAACTCACCACCTACCGCGCGGCCATCCGCCCGTCGCTCGACCTCGCCGACCCGGTCGTCTGGGCCAAACAAAATCTCGCCGCGTTTTTCCCGCCCGCTACCGCGCTCCCGATTTTGCTCGCGCATACGGGCCTCAATGCGGACCGCGCGCTGCTCGAACTGATCCCCGACGGCACGCTCTTCGCCGGCGCTCACGATCACCTCCGTTTCGTCCACCAAGCCGGCCGCACGGTTTATTTTCACTCGGGCTCATGGAACGACGGCTATTCCCTCGCCACGCTGCGCACCGACGCCGCCGGCCAACCGCGCTGGACCGTCGCCCAATTTCCCCTCGCGGCCACCGATCCCGCCGATCCCGAGCTCGCCGTCTTGATCCAAAAAATCTTCGGCCAACATCTCACACCCGAAGACCTCGCCGTTCTCGGACGCAAAGCCACCGCCCTCGCGCCCGGCGCGGCTGCGCGTTTTGTCGTGGCGGCCCTGCGCACGGCCACCCGCGCAGATGCCGCGGTGATCGGCGCGACGACGTTTGGCGCTGGTTTGCCCGCCGGCGAAGTCACGCGCGTCGCCCTCGATGCGTGCGTGCGCTTCGACGGGACAATCTTCGTGGCCGAAATCTCCGGCGCGGAACTCGCCGCCATTTTGGCCAAATCCAACCAAGATCCCGCCACGCCCCTTTCCGCGCGCCGCGGCGAAAATCTCGTCGCCGTCGGCCCCGACCTGCCGCTCGACCCCGCGCGCCGCTACCGTCTCGCGACGACGGATTGGGGCGCCAAAAACGCCCGCACGTATTTCGGCTCCGAGACTTTGGGTTTTGTTGAGCAACCGAACCTTCGGCTCAAAACTCTCGCTGCCGCCGCACTTTCTGCCGCCGCCACGGTCGTACCCTGAGCCATGCGCTCATTTCGCTATTTTTTATCCGGCGCCTTAGCCCCCGCGCTTCTGGCTGCGCCACCTGCGGCTACCTCGCCGCGCCCTGAGCCCACGGCCGACGAACTGTTTCAAATCGGCCAGCAACTCTTCGATCAACTCGCCCCGCCCGAGATCAAGGCCGAGTACGAATTTCCTTCGAAACCGCAGTGGGATGAATTCGCCGTCCGTCTTCAAAAAGCCCTCGAAGGCGACGATCTCGCGGCCCTCGCCGCTTACGCTCCGCAAGCCCGCGCAGCGCTGCCCGCCCTCCGCTTTTTCCCTGAATACGCGGATTACACCGATTGGCTCACCGCCCGCCTCGATGAACTAGAAGCCGCCGAGCAGATCGTCGCCCCGCCTGCTGCGCGTCCGCCCGCGCGACCATCGGTGTCTGCGCCGACACCGCCGCCGCGCGCCACCCCAGCTCCACCTCAAGCGCCCGCCGCGTCATTCATTCCGCACTACGAACTTTTTCTCGCTCGGGCTCGCAGCACAACCGCCCCCGCTCGCGCCGCCGCGTTGCTGCCGCCGCTGCGCGCCGCGTTCAGCGCCGAAGGCATTCCGCCCGAGCTCGTCTGGCTCGCCGAAGCTGAATCCACTTTTAACCCGTCTGCGCGCAGTCCCGCGGGTGCGCGCGGCTTGTATCAACTCATGCCCGAAACCGCTCGTGGGCTCGGCTTGAGCACGTTTTTACCCGACGACCGCACCGATCCCGAAAAATCCGCCCGCGCCGCCGCGCGCCTGCTCCGCGCGCATTACGAAAAATTTGGCTCCTGGCCTCTCGCCCTCGCTGCTTACAATGCCGGCGTGGGTCGCGTCGCGCGGTTGCTCGAAAAAACTTCGACCAAGACCTACGCAGGCATCGCCGCCGCGCTGCCCGCTGAGACGCGCCTCTACGTGCCCAAAGTCTGCGCACTCGTCGCGACGCGCGCCGGCGTCGCCCCCGAAAAAATCCCAGCTCCACGGCGGGTTTAAGCGCGGTTAAATAAAAAATCTCACCGCGCTTTTCGGACGCGCACGTGGAGAAAATACGCGACGACTTGCGCGTCTTGCAGGCTCGGGTTGGCCAAGACGGCGGCCTCGGTCGGTTGCGGTTCTTCGATGCGCTCGATGGTGAAACCGGCCGCGATCAAGAGATTGATCCACTGGCTCAGAGGACGATGGAAACGCGGTACTTTAAACAGTGGCAGGCGTTGCCGTAGCGCGAGCGGCGCGGTGCCGAAAATCCATTCATCGATCTGCCCGCGCGTTTCCGAAAAATAATCTCCGACTTCCACCGCGTAGGTGACCTTTCGTTCGTCGCGGCAGTTGCGGCGGTGCGGCGGATTGAAGCACGGGTGCAGAATCGAAAATTGTAAAAACCCGCCGGGGCGCAGCACGCGGAAGGCTTCTTCGACGACGTCCTGTGTTTCGGGAATGTCCATCAAGCTCATGCACCCGACGGCGAAATCAAACGACGCGTTTTTGTACGGCAACGTCACGGCGCTTGCGTGGTGATACGTGATGCCGAGTGGCGCTCGTTGTTCTTCTTCGCGCGCGTGACGGATAAAAATTTCCGCGATATCCATCCCGGTCATGCGGGCGCCGCGCTGCGCGATGAGCCGCGTGTTGTGCCCTTCGCCGCAGCCGATATCGAGACCTTCCAAGCCTTCCACGGCCGGCAGCATCGCCATGAATGCCGGCGTGTTCAGATGATCGCGGTACGTGTCGTAGCCCGCGCGCGCGAGCTTCGTCCACGCCTCGGCGTTGCCGTTCCAACATTCCCCGACGGTGAGATGATCCATAGTAAGCGAGCGCACCATGAAGCCCGTCGCCGGGCGAATCGACGCTAATGCGGCGGTGGTTTTTCCCGCAGCAACTACGGCCGTCGTCGTCGCAACCGTTACCCATGCAACCGTTGCCGACTCAACCATTGGCAACGCCGCCTGAAATCGCGTTGTGTCCGCGGCTTCGCTCTCGGATATTTTCGTTATGCCCTCCGGTTCTTCCTCTCGTGCTCGTGTGTTTCGGCCCGCGTTATTCGTGGCGCTGTTGGTGTCGGCGTTGCTGCTTGGCGGTTGTTTTTCCACGCGCGGCCC
>CAJAFD010000329.1 GCA_903938935.1 uncultured Opitutia bacterium | reverse complement strand
GGATTTTCTGAAGCGCTGATTTGGCGCGTCGAAACGGAGCGGCGTTGGTCGATCTCGGGCGAGAAACCTTTGGGTGATGCGCTGGCGGAGTTTGTGCGCGAGTTGCGTCAGTTGGTCGGAGCGTTTCCGGCGGTGCCGCTGAGTCAGCGGGTGGTTTTTATCGGCAGTTCGCCGGCGGATAAATCGTTGGCGCTCGGGCAATGGCTGACGTGGGAAGTGTTTCAGCAGGGTACGAAGTGCCGGGTGTGCCACGTGGAATTTAGCCGGCCCAACCCCTGTTTGGAGCTGGAAGTATTTTGCGATGCGGTGGGGGTGGGGCTCACCCATTACACGCCGGATCTGCGGCTGAGTAATGAGAGTGCGCGTGTGTATTGGGATGTGCCTTGCTTCGGCGCAGCCGCGGGCGACGAAACGCCCCAGTTGGCCGATTTATTGCAGCAACAAGCGATCGAGACCCGGGTGCTCGTTTTGAATGCGGCGTACGAAATCGAAAGCCTGCGGGCGGGCTTGAAATCGGGACGTGCGCTGGGGGCTACTCACCTCGTGCTCACGCACTTGGACGAGGCGAAGGATGTGGGTAAACTTTGGGAAATATTGCTCGAGGGGGAGATGCGGCCCCTTTTCTTCTCGCATGACGGCAACTTGCTTGGCCCCATCGGAGTCGATCCGCTCGATTTCCTGGCCAAAAAAACCTTAGGAAAGAGCTGATTCGTATGCGTTACATATTTTTGGTTTTCGGTTTTGTTTTCTTCACGATGGTCTTCGCTGTCGGCCTTTGGGCTGAGCGGACTTTCGCGTTGATCGTGCGGGATGCTTGTATCGCCGCCGTGGTGGGCGGGCTCGCCGGTCAGTGGTTTTGGAATCATGTTTTGGATGCGATGCGCGTCACCGTCGGTGTAAAGCGCGCTGCAGCTGAGGCGGCCATCAAAGCCAATCGGCAGAAAAAAGGTGAAACTATGGTCGCCAAAGCTAAGAAATGAACGTGTTGATTAACCTAGGATAACACCATGGAACCTCCTCTTTCATCCGATACGCCTCCGCCACCGATCTCGCCTCTGGTGTACAAGGCTTACCAACACACGACCGGTGCTTCGATGGCTTTGGTCGAGGAGAATTTGCCGTTGGTGCGACAGGTCGTCGGTCGGATCAAGATGAGTCTGCCGCCGCATATCGATGCGGATGATCTGCATTCGGTGGGCGTGATAGGTTTGATCTCGGCAGCGCAGCGTTACGTCCCGCAAGAGGGCCGGACCTTTGCCGGGTATGCGTACACGAAAATTCGCGGCGCGATTTTGGATGAACTCCGGCGCTTGGATTGGTGCCCCCGTCGCACTCGGGCTAAAGCGCGCAAATTAAAGGATGCGATCTCTGAGTTGGAGCAGAAGCACCAGCGCGCGGCGACGGCGGAGGAGATCCAGCGTCAATTACAGCTTACTCCGGCGGAGTATGAAGACTGGCTGCAGGAATCGAGCCCGGTCACGTTTATCAACATCGATGCGTCGGCGCATGATGACGGCGATGGTTTCAAGCTGCACGAGACGATTGCCGACGAAAATCTGGAGCCCGCTTCTGCTGGCTTGGAGCGGGCGGAGTTGTGGCGATTGGTGGCGGACCGAATTGAATTATTGCCCGAGACGCAGCGAAAAGTGCTGGCGTTGTACCATTTTGAAGGGCTCCGGCTCGCTGAAATCGCCGAGGCGATGGATTTGACGGAAGCCCGGATCAGTCAGATCCACACCCAGGCGATCCTGGCGCTGCGTAGCTTTATCGAACGTAATCAAAATAAATAGGTGATCCCATGCTCATTATCGTCGGCATCGTAATCGTAATCGTTTGTACCTGTCTTTCCTTCGTCTGGAGTGATTTTAATATCTCCAGGATCATGTTGTTGATCCACATGGCTGAGATCGTCGCCATCTTCGGGATCACCTTGGGCGCGGTCTTAATCGCGACGCCCTTGCACGTGCTGAAAGAGACGTTTGTTAAAATCATGGCGGTTCTCACCGGTAAAACTATCGGTAAGAATCATTACTTCGAACTGATCGGAGCTCTCTACGAACTGTTTCAGACCGGGCGTAAAAGCGGATTGCTCGCGCTCGAAGAACACGTTTCCGCGCCCACGCAGAGCTCGGTCTTTCGGAAGTATCCGACGCTGCTGTCTTCGCCAGAACGTCTAGCTTTTATTGTCGATAGTCTCAAGCCCCTCGTCGACGGTCGTATTAAACCTGACCAACTTGAGGCCGTCATCGACGTGGATATCGAGACCAAGACTCGCGAGGTCGATCACGCCGCTCACGTCCTTAACTTTGCCGGCGATTCCCTGCCTGGCATCGGTATCGTCGCCGCGGTAATGGGCATCATCAACACCATGGCCATCATCGACCAAGGCACCGAAGCCGTCGCCTCGCACATGGCGGCCGCGCTTTCCGGCACGATGTTGGGCGTGTTCGCCGCGTACGGTTTTGCGAATCCTCTGGCCAGTAGTATCCGCGCCTTGAACGACGGCTACATCCAATACTTGCGCTGCACCAAAATCGCCGTGGTGGCTTTTGCCAAAGGCATGGCGCCGTTGACCGCGGCCGAGTTGGCGCGCCGCTCGCTCGATCACTCCGTGCAACCCTCGGCGGAAGCCTTGGAAACTGCCCTGCGTGGCGGTGCCGCGACCAAATAACCAACCTCGATCCCTTTAATTATCATGGCTGGACACGGCGGCGGAGCATGGAAAGTAGCCTTTGCGGACTTTATGACCGCATTGATGGCTTTCTTTTTGGTGATGTGGATTCTCGGGCAAAAACCTGAGCTCTTGGAAGGAACCGCGAAGTACTTCCGCGATCCACCCAAAATCCGCATGCCCTGGAACACCGGCGTACTCAAAGACCAAGCCAAGGAAGCGACCGTCCGCGATATCAACGCCAAATCCAGCAAGGAAAACGCCGCCAAAGCGGCCTCCGCTGAGCAAAAAAATCTCAACGCCATCGCGATGGGTTTTTACGGCATGATCAACGTAAAGTCCGAAGATCCCAATCGCCCCGTCGACATCGTTGTCTCCAACGACGGCGTGTTGATCACCCTCTACGACCGGACCCGTAAACCGCTCTTCCAAAGTGAAGCTTCTGCCGAACTTTCGCAGTGGGGAGATTTCGTATTTCAAAATCTCGCCTGGCTGGTCGATCGCCACGCCTTCCGCGTGTCCATCGAAGGGCACTCGCGCAGCGGTTTGAAAATGTTATCGCCGGCTTATTCGGCGTGGGAGCTCTCGAGCGATCGCGCCAGCAACGTCCGCCGCCTCATGGCGAATGTCGCTGTCGCCGCCGAACAATTCGAACGCGTGACGTCTTTCGGCGACACTCGCCCATCCAAGGTTGGTAAGGCGGATCCCGAAAACGACCACCGCGTAGAAATTAAACTCTCTGTCGGTAACCGAAAACTCGGTGACCCGGCTCCGGAAAAACCGGTCGAAAAAGCAAAACCATGAAGTCCTTTTTATCCGGCCGAACGGGCGTTGCCGTTTCGGATTCTCCCGCTCCCGTCGAATCCGAAGCCCCGACGGGTCTTTCGTTGCTGGCAGTCGCGGGCACGGTGCCCGGTGCAGCTGCACCTAAAGCCGGAGCCTCTTCAGTCCAATGCGTCCGCGAGGGTGACGTGATCAAGAAACTGATCGTGACGTGCGAATGCGGCAAAACCGTTGAGATCGATTGTCAGTATACGACGGGCGCGCTATAATCGTCGCTCTCCATGATCAGTCTCAAACAGCTTATCCAGCTGGCCGCGACTTCCAGCGAAGTGTGGCAAGTATTCCAACCCGATGTCGTCAAAGCTGCGGGCGGAGACGCCACCGAAGCCGCTGATGCCAAGGAGCGAGCCGAACTACAACTGCGACGCTCGCGTAACTTGCTTTGGGAGCTGTCCTCCCGACTCAAAGGCTTGACCGACGAGTCGACCGCCAGCCCTGCGATTCGGGCTCGGATGATCGTCGACAACGCGCTTAAACTCGAGGGGCTCGATCCGCGGATGTTGGCCGCGCGTGAGGATAAAAACCGGCACGCTCAACTCATCCGTGAATATCAATCCGCGTTCGATTCGCTGCGCCTGAATCTGGGTGAAGACAGCATGCGGACGATGACCGACACCTACCATTTCCCCGAGCGTATTTACGCCCTCGGCGAATTCGTTAAATTACGCCGCGAGAAAGCCGGACTGGAATCGCGGGCGATGGGCATTGAAAAGAAAATTGAAGAAGCTCGGGAAGAATCCGCCGAGGCCGAAAAAGAGAGCGCATGCGTCGAAGCGTTTTTGCGCACCCGCAAGGCGCAGAAAGGCTCAGCGATCGCCTTAGGCGTCGCGCTGTTGGGGATGGTTTTAATTAATATCTCCATGATCATCGCGGCCGCCGTCGGGGTGGTGGGATTGATTCTCTTAATCTTGGGCCTCTTGTCGTGGCTCGCCAGCGGCGTGGCGTTTGCGGCGTTTGATGAAGAGCTGAAACGGAAAGTAAGCGCTTTAAAGGAAGAGGGTTTTTTGGCGGTCAGCCAGCGGTTGCGTAAGGCTCAAGAAGCGATGCGCGCTCTGGAAGTACGCTTCGAGGAGAACCGCAAAGAATTAAACGCTCTCAACGCCAAGCTCGGTAAAGCCGCGGAATTGGAACGAACCTGGAAGCCGATGACGGATTTGGAAGTGGATAATCAGACCCAAAAAATGACCGAAAGCTGCAAACAGTTTTTCGGTGAGTCGGGTGCGCGGATGATTTTCCAAAACAAAAAAGAGCTCGCGTTACTGTGAGGCGCCCGCGCGGCGGAGAAAATCAATTTTCTTGCTCAGGGTGACGCTCGCGTGTGTGGTTTCCTCTCCGCTCGTGCCCGGGTGGTGGAATTGGTAGACACGCAGGTCTCAGAAGCCTGTGCCTCACGGTGTAGCGGTTCGAGTCCGCTCCCGGGCACCATTTTACGCGTGATGCGTTCGCGATTTAAGACGCAGGTCGTAGCCCCCGACGGTAGTCTTGGCCGCGTTGCAACTGCTCGACGAGCGCGGCGTAGTCGCCTGCGACCAATGCTTTTTCGAAGCGGTTAAGTTCGGCCTGATAGTGCTGGAGCGCACCCAGGACTTCGGTGCGGTTTTGCTCGAGGATCGTGCGCCAGAGTTGCGGGTCGCTGCCGGCGATGCGCGTCGTGTCACGGAGGCCGCCGCCCGCGAAGTCGCGCCAGGCGGGATCGCGCTGCGCGAGAAATGCGCAGAGCGTGGAAGCGAGGATCTGCGGCAGATGGCTGATGTGCGCGACGATTTCGTCGTGGCGGGCGGGTTCGACTGTCGTGGTGGTGGCGCCGAGATCGCGCCAGAATTTCAGGACGGTCGCGGTGGCGGCAGGTGCGGTGTTAGCGAGCGGTGTGACGAAGCACGTGCGGCCTTGGAAGAGCTCAGCGGTGCCGTGTTCCCAGCCGGTTTTTTCCGAGCCGGCCATCGGGTGCGAGCCGACGAAATGGGCTTGGGGTCCGAGGGCGGCCGAGCCGAGGCGGGTGATTTTATCTTTGACGCTGCCGACGTCGGTCACGATCGCACCGGCGGGGAGGTGGGGTGCGATTTGGCGGGTAAGGAGGACGATCTGATCAACGGGGGCGGCGATGACGACTAGGCTGGCGCCGGCGACGGCGGTCTCAGGGGTTTCGGCGACGGCATCGCACCAAGGTTGGCCGGCGAGGGCGAGGCGAGTTTCGGTGCGGCGGGACCAGATCACGATGCGTTGCGCGACGTGGTGGGCGCGAGCGGCCCGCGCGACGGAAGCGCCGAGTAGGCCGGGGGCGAGAATCGTGAGCTGGGGCAACATGACGTGCGGAGCGACGCAAAATCGGCGCGTGGTGTCGAGCGGGGAGACGGTGCGACGTCCCGAGCGTTTAACTGCCCAGTTCGATAATGCGTTTAAATTCGCTGGCGGTGAGCGGCAAAACAGAGAGTCGGCTTTGGCGGATCAGGGCGATGTCGCTCAGCGCGGGATCGGCTTTGATGGCGGCGAGCGTGACGGGGTGGGCGAGGGCGCGGACGGCTTTGAGTTGGACGGCGACCCAGCCGGGTTCGGTGGTCGTGGTGTCGGGGAAGGCGGTTTGGGTGACTTCGGCGAGACCGGCGACGGCCTTCGGCCCAACGCTTTCGTAGAACAACACGGGATCGCCGGGGCGCATGGCGTTGAGGTGGTTGCGGGCTTGATAATTGCGGACGCCGGTCCACGCGGTGCGGCGCTCGCGCACGAAGGTGGCCCAAGCGTAGGCTTCGGGTTCCGATTTCACGAGCCAGTGTTGCGATTGCTTTTTCATGGAGGGGGCTTTGCTTAAATAGCGTGATGGACCTCGACGAAGCAGAAAAGGCTAAAGCCCGGAAGATGCAGCGCTTGATCTATGGGTTGATGGCGGTGTTCGTGATTGCGCCGTTGGTGGTGGCTTATCTGCTGAGATAATACCCCTAATCCTGCTCGTTTACCATGAATCTTACCCTTATTTCCCTGCGGATTTTTTTTGTGCTGCTGTGTGCGATGGCGGGTTGGTTGGTGTGTTACTCGATCACTGACTGGGATCAATTTAGGCCGTTGGCGGTGTTTATCGGCTCTGGTATTGGCTTGCTGGTGGTTTTGTTAGATCTGTTGCTGCGCGGGTTTTCGGTACGGGGTTTATCGGCGGTCACCTTCGGCTTGGGCATTGGGTTGCTCGTGGCTTATATGATCAGTGCTTCTCCGTTGCTGGAAAGAGGCGATGAGGCGCTGATGTATCTGGTGCGTTTGGCGTTATTTTTGATCTGCACTTATCTTGGGACGGTGATCGCTCTCCGTGGTAAGGATGAATTTAATCTGGTGATTCCTTATGTGCGCTTTGTGCCGCATGAAGTGGATGTTCCGCTGGTGGTGGTGGACACGAACGTCCTGATTGATGGCCGAATCGCGCGGGTGTGTGAGGCGGGATTTCTTAGTGCGGCGTTGGTGATTCCGCGTTTTGTTTTGCGGGAATTACAGGCGGTGGCGGATTCCTCTGATCCGGTTAAACAGGCCCGAGGCCGGCGCGGGTTGGATGTGTTGGCGGAGCTGCGGCGTATCAAGCATCTTGATATTCGTATCCCCGAAAGCGAAGTCGTGAGCAGCGCAGATGTAGATGCGAAGCTGGTGTTTCTCGCGGCTTCGATGCGGGCTAAATTGCTAACCACGGATTACAACCTCGCTAAGATGGCCGAGTTTCAGGGTGTGCCGTGGCTTAATCTCAACCAACTCGCTAAGGCGTTGCAGCCCGATTTGATCGTGGGCGAAGATGTTGAGGTCGAATTGCTCAAACCCGGTAAAGAAGAGGGGCAGGCGGTCGGATTTCTCGCAGATGGCTCAATGGTGGTGGTCACCGCTGGGCGCCCGCATATCGGGCGGCGGGTCAGGGCTGAAATCGTGAGTGTCATTCCCTCCGCCGGAGGAAAAATGATTTTCGCACGATTGATCGACTCGGTCGCGTAATAAGATTTGTGGCGGGTTCCTTGGGCCTTCGAGTCGCTCCCAGAGAAAAATGGTGTTTACTTGCGGCAGGTGATTTTCCCATATCAGCACTCCTAGCGTATGGGGCAGTAGCTCAGTTGATAGAGCGCGTCGTTCGCAACGACGAGGTCGTCGGTTTGATCCCGATCTGCTCCACCATTTTTGGCCAGAAGGCTGATTATGGGTGGCGATGAGTCGGGCTGTTGCCCGAATGTAAAGTACGTGATCTTGCGACTGGCCCCGCACTTGCTACTGTAATTGCGGTCACAGAGAGATCCATCCGCACCAGCCCAACGCACTTAAGCCATGAAAAAGATCAAAAAAGTAGCCAAGTCTCTCCCCTCGGCGCCCAAGTCTAACGCTAAAGCCAAAGCTAAACCGACTAAGCCCACCGCGGCCCGCGGCATATCCCGGAAGAGCAAAAAAACCGCTCTCGTTAAGGTTAACACTCCAGCCAAAAAACGTCGGACCTCGCCTGCGCAAACGCCCGCGCCTAAGCCCGCGAGGCCTTCAGCGACGGTTGTCGTCGGGGCTCCTGTATTTACTACCATCACGGCGCGCATCGACATCGGCTTCGGCAACGCGCTTTACCTGCGCGGTGAAGGCGCCGATCTGAGCTGGGATCGCGGCACGCTCATGAATTGCATCGCGGATAACTGCTGGTCGCTCGAATTACCTGCGTCCACTCGGCCGGTTATTTTTAAGTTTCTCGTCAACGATCTTTCTTGGAGCGCTGGCCAAGATTACGTGGTGGCCTCCGGCGATACGCTGGCCATTACTCCGACGTTTTAAGTCGCGGGAGGGAATTCTTGGCGGCCTGGTTCGGCTAAACCCTCGGCTCTGATGTAGTCGGGGTTCTGGTGTTGCTGACTAGAATATCAGGGTTGATCGCGTGCAGCTGCGCGGAAACGGCCACGGTGGCCGCGTCGCGATCTTGCAGCTCCGTCGCCGGCACGTGGCGGCAGCGCATGCGCACGCGCGAAAACGGTTTCGGCAGGTAAAAACGGTCCCACGAACGAAGTTGCCACGCGGATTCGAATTCGGCGCCGATCAGTAGCAGCGGTGTGCGCGTGCGCCGCGTGACGATGAGTGCCCCCGGTTTAAAATCGTAGCACGGCCCGCGCGGACCGTCGGGCGTAATGCCGATGTCATTACCGGCCCGCAACACCTCCACGAGTGCCGTGGCGGCCTCGCGCCCGAGCCGGCTGCTGGAACCGCGGACGGTGCGCATCCCGGCGAGCGAGAAAAATGCGCTGAGCCACGCGCCGTCTTGGCTCGCGCTCACGAGCGCATGCGCCGGTCGGCCTTGACGATAGCGCCGCACGATTTCCGCGGAGAGAAAAAGACGATTGTGCCAGAGCACGATGGCGACGGGCTCGTCGTTTTTCGTGAACGCACGCAGATCTTCCGGCGTGGTCTCGAAGCGCAGGGAACGTCCCCAAAGTTTCATTAACAACGCCAGCGGCCACAGCGCGACCCGACGCCAGCCACCGATCGCGTGCGCGGCGTCGGCCGGCGCGGGCTCAGTGGGGCCGTGGGCGGACGGCGAGGAAGGTTGGGACGCGGTGGCTTTCAGGCTCGTGGTTGTCGCGCAAAGCTCGGGCGGCGCCAAGCGAAAGTTCGGTTCAGTGCGTAGCGTTGACCCGCGCGCGCCCGGCCCGAATCTGGCGCCGATGCCTGAGACCTTGCCGCCGTGCCCGTATTTGCCTGCCGCTCGACCGGAGCTGGATTGGCGGGCGTTGCACGCCTTTCGCGCTGAGGTGCGCGGCGAGGACTTTTATTTTTCGTGTTTGGAATACGCGCAGACGCTTTGGCAACGCGGCCTCGCGGCGCGGGCGTTGTTGTGTCTCGACCGGGCCATGGGCGCGGATTTGAGCGGGGAAGAAGTGATTTTAAACGACTGGCCGTTGCCTTATGCGGCGATGGCGTGGTGCATTGCGCAGACGCCGACTACGGTGTTTATTGGGAATCCGCGGGTGCATTTTCAGCATTACGCCGATCGCATGAACGAACCTCGCCGCGAGCAACGTCGTTGGCGGGCTTGGGCTTGTT
>CAJAFD010000328.1 GCA_903938935.1 uncultured Opitutia bacterium | reverse complement strand
GCCGTCATTTATTGGTTCAAACTCACGCGCGACCCGGTCACTAAAGCGGTCACCTACACGCCGCACCTCATCGACAACGATTCCGGCGTGGGCACGCAGTTCATCGTCACCGATCTGAATAACGACGGTCGCCCTGATGTCTCCGTCGCCAACAAACGCGGCGTCTTCGCCTTCATCCAGCAGCGCACGCCCTAAGACTTTAAACACAGCGTAGCCATCAGCTCCCGCCCTTTGACGTTTTTCCTGACGCGTAACATTTTCTCCTTCAAAAACACTTTCCTCCCATGTCTATCCCCTCCGTCCTCGATCTGAAGATCGTTAAAAAATCCACGCAAAGCCTCGTCGAGGCCGAGCTTTCCCGCACCGGCGGTTTGTTGCGCCTCGCACCCGCTTGGGTCCCGCGCTCGTTCCTCCAACCCGGTCTACGCATCAAGCTGCATCCGGATGACACCTACGCCTACGGTTTGAATCGCGGCGGCATCGACGAGCGTTGGTTCGCGTCCACCACCGTCACCGCCAACGAAGGCCGCGCCGCCGACGAAGGGTTGAGCTACGTCGTGATCGGCAACCGCCGCCTCACGCTCGCGCAGGCCGTCGAAGACACCGGCGCCACCCTTGTCGGCAAAGCCATCTGGAAAAAATACGGCAAGTGGCCCGTCTACTCGAAGTTTTTCGATAACATGGGTCCGATCCCCCACCACATGCATCAAAGCGCCGCGCAGGCGAAGCTCGTCGGCCAAGAAGGTAAACCCGAGTCCTACTATTTCCCGCCGCAGCACAACAACGTCGGCAACAATTTCCCTTACACGTTCATGGGCCTCGAGCCCGGCACGACCAAGGCGCAGGTGCGTGATTGCATCGCCAAATGGAACAAGGGCGACAACGGCATCCTCGATCTTTCCAAAGCCTACCGCCTGAAACCCGGCACCGGCTGGCTCATCGATCCTTGCATCCTCCACGCGCCTGGCTCGCTCTGCACCTACGAGCCGCAATGGGGCAGCGACGTTTTCGGCATGTATCAAAATCTCGTCGAGGGCCGCGAAGTGCCGTGGTCGCTCCTCGTGAAAGACATGCCCAAATCGAAACACCAAGATATCGACTTCATCGTCGACCAGCTCGATTGGGACAAGAACGTCGACCCGAACTTCAAGGACAACCATTACCTCGAGCCCGTCCCCGTCGCCGACACCCGCAGCGAGGGCTACGTCGATCGCTGGATCGTCTACGGCAAGGTCGACGGCGCGCAGTGCTTCACCGCCAAGGAAATCACCATCGACCCCGGCACCAAGTGCACGGTCAAGGACACCGGCGCCTACGGCCTCATCTGCGTCCAAGGCTCCGGCAAGATCAACGGCGAGCCGCTCGTCAGCCCGAAGCTCATCCGCTTCCACGAGCTCACCGAAGACGAGTATTTCTGCACCGAAGACGGCGCCAAAGCCGGCGTCACATTCGAAAACACCAGCAGCACCGAGCCGCTCGTCTGCTTGCGCTACTTCGGCCCCGAAGTGAATCCCGACGCCCCGAAAATGGGCGCTTACCGCAAAAACAAATTCTAATTAAAAACCGTCGTTTCTCCCGCCCGTTTTTTCCTTCCACCCCCACATTCATCCCTAAAACACCTCCTACCCATGGCTGAAAATAACTTCCCGAAACTCCACAACGCTGCCTGGCCCGGTCTCGTCGGCAAAGGTAGCCCCGGCGCCGAGCCGTTTATCAATCTCGACACGATGCTCGACATGACCGCCAAAGCCGAAGTCGGCGGCGTCAAGTTCGACGGCATCGACCTGTTCCTCTACAATCCACACACCGACATCGACATCTCCGACGACGGCATCAAAGCCCTCGCCGCCAAGATCAAATCCAAGGGCCTCGTCGTCGGCTCCGTCGTCGCTCCCGTGTGGTTCGATGCCGCCGCCGGCGGTGACGCCACCGCGCGCGCCAACTGGGTCAACCACGTCCGCAAAGCCGTCCGCATCGCCAAAAAACTCCGCGACCTCGGCGTGCGCCCCTACGGCGTCGTCCGCATCGACAGCGCCACCAGCGTCAAAACCTGGGACGCCGACCCCAAGGGCGTCACGAAGCTCATCGCCCAATCCTTCCGCGAAGCCGGCAAGATCGCCAAAGACGCCGGTGAACGCCTCGCCGCCGAAGGCGAAATCTGCTGGGGCGGCATGCACAGCTGGAAAAACATGGTGAACCTCCTCGAGGCCGTGAACATGCCCAAAGTCGTCGGCTTCCAAGCCGACATGTCGCACACGCTCCTCTACACGCTCGGCGAAAACGCCGAAGCCCACCGCATCGTCCCCAAGAATTACCATTGGGAACCCGCCGAGTTTCACAAAGCCATGGTCAAGCTCACCGCCGCGCTCCGCCCGTGGACGATCGATTTCCACGTCGCGCAGAACGACGGCACCGTCTTCGGCTCCGGCTCGCACGAAAAGACCGGCCGCCACTGCCTCGCCACCGACCCGAAGGGCAAACTCAACATCCCGCGCGACTCCGGCTACTGGCTCCGCGACGGCAAGGGCAAGGTCACCAAGAAAATCAAACACATCTGCTGGGACGGTTGCATGTTCCCCAACGAGGTCATGATGAAACAGCAGACCTGGAACGACATTCTCGCCGCCATGATCGAGGTCCGCAAAAACCACGGTTGGGTCGGCTGAGTTGCGCCCGGTTTTATTTTTTAACCTTCAAACGTTCTCAAATCCCATGGCCAAAAAACAACTCCGCGTCGGTCTCATCGGCTACAGCTTCATGGGCCGCGCTCACAGCAACGCCTTCCACCAAGTTAACCACTTCTTCCCGTCCACCTACGAAGTCATCCCGCAGGCCGTCTGCGGGCGCGACGAAGCCAAGGTCAAAGAATTCGCCGCCAAGTGGGGCTATAAATCCGTCGAGACGGATTGGAAAAAACTCATCGCGCGCGATGACATCGACGTCGTTGATATCGCCACGCCCAACAACCTCCATGCCGAGCAAGTCATCGCCGCCGCCAAAGCCGGCAAGATGATCCTCTGCGAAAAACCCCTCGGCCGTAACGGCAAAGAAGCCGAGAAAATGCTCAAGGCCGTCGAGAAAGCCGGCGTCGCCAACATGGTGTGGTATAACTACCGCCGTTGCCCTGCCGTCGTCCTCGCCAAGCAGTTCATCGACGCCGGCAAACTCGGCCGCGTGTTCCACTACCGCGCCAACTTCCTCCAAGATTGGACGATCAATCCCGAGCTCCCGCAGGGTGGCACGGGCCTCTGGCGCCTCGACGTCAACGTCGCCGGTTCCGGTGTCACGGGCGATCTGCTCGCGCACTGCATCGACACCGCGCTCTGGCTCAACGGCGGCATCAAAGACGTCAGCGCCATGACCGAGACCTTCGTCAAAGAGCGCAAACACAGCCTCACCGGCAAAGTTCAAAAAGTCGGCATCGACGATGCGTGTCTTTTCCACTGTCACTTCAACAACGGCTCGCTCGGCCTCTTCGAATCCACGCGTTATGCGCGCGGCCACAAAGCGCTCTACACGTTCGAAGTGAACGGCGAAAATATGTCGCTCAAGTGGGACTTGCACGACCTGCATCGTCTCCAAGTTTTCGATTACACCGACAACGGCCCCGAGCGCGGCTGGAAGAGCATCCACGTGTCCGACGGCGATCATCCTTATTGCGGCAACTGGTGGGTCCCTGGCCTCCAACTCGGCTACGAACACAGCTTCGTGCACGCGATGGTGGAGTTCATCCGCGGCCTCGAAAGCGGCAAGGGCTGCACGCCCAACTTCAAGGACGGTCTCGCCACCGACTACGTCACCGACGCCGTGCTAAAGTCCGCCGCCACCGGCCGTTGGGCCAAGGTGAAACAAGTCTGATGAATTGCAGAGTGGGGCGGGTTCACTCGGGCCCGCCCCCTCTTTTTTAGCCTCACAAATTCCCCCGGCGCTCCGGCTTTTGCGCCCCATTTTTTCTCCCGTTTTTCTCCCATGCCTAAACTCGGTTTCAACCTCCTCGCCTGGACCGCGTCGATCTCCGACGATTTTTTTCCACACATCGAGCGCCTCAAAAAAATCGGCTACGACGGCATCGAGATTTGCAACGGCGCCCAAGACCCCGCCGCCTATAAGCGGCTCAAAAAACTACTCGGCGACCTCAACCTCGGCGTCACGTGCGTCACCATCGTCGGCGCCGATGCCAATCCCGCCAGCCCCGATGCCGCCATCCGCGCCAAAGGCCTCGACGCCATCAAGTGGAACATCGACCGCACCGTGGATTGCGGCGCGAAATTACTCTGCGGCCCGTTTCATTCGGCCTTCGCGACCTTCACGCGCGCCGACATCAACCCCGACGAATACCAACGCAGCGCCGAGATTCTCCGCGCCGCTGGTGACTACGCCCAACAAGCCGGCGTCATCCTCTGCCCCGAAGCGCTCAACCGTTTCGAGTGTTACCTCTGCAACACCATGGCGCAGCTCCGCATGCTCATCGAGCTCACCGATCACCCCAACGTGCGCGCCATGTACGACACGCACCACGCCAACACCGAGGAAAAAACCTTCGCCGGCGCCATCCGCACCATCGCCCCCGTTCTCGCACACGTGCACCTCAGCGAAAACGACCGCGGCACGCCCGGCTCCGGCCACATCAACTTCCGCGAAAATCTCACCACGCTCCGCGAAGTCGGCTACGACGGCTGGATGACGATCGAGGCCTTCAGCCGTTCCGACCCTGCCTTCGCCAACGCGATTAACGTCTGGCGCGAGTTTTCTCCCGCTTGGGACATCGCCGAATCCGGCTACACGTTCCTCCGGCGCGAAATCGCCGCCGCCGGTTACCCCATCGCCTAAATTTTTACCCTTTTATGAATTTCCGTCGCCTGCTTCGCCCCGTCGTTCTTCTTGCCGCGTCCTTCTCCCTCGCGAACGCCGCCGCGCCCACGACGCTTGTCCTCGAACCCGCTGCCAGCGTGGCCGCGAAGGGCAAACACGTCGTGCTGCTCTCCGGCGACGAAGAATATCGCAGCGAAGAAGCGCTCCCGATGTTGGCGAAAATCCTCAGTCAGCGCCACGGCTTCAAAACCACCGTGCTCTTCGCCCTCGACGCCGACGGCACGATCAACCCCAACAACGGTAAATCGCTCCCCGGTTCCGAAGCCCTCGACACTGCGGACATCATTATCATGGCGCTACGTTTCCGCGCGTGGCCCGACGAAGCCATGAAGCGTTTCGAAGCCGCCCACCGCCGCGGCGTTCCCATCATCGCGCTGCGCACTTCGACCCACGCTTTTAATTTCCCCGCCGGTAGTCCTTGGGCTGCCTACTCGTGGAATAATAAAATATCTCCCGCCACCGCCGGCGGTTTTGGCAAACAAGTCCTCGGCGAAACGTGGGTGACGCATTGGGGTAAACATAAAGTCGAAGCCACCCGCGGCGTCATCGAACCCAGCGCCGCTTCCGATCCGCTGCTACGCGGCGTCGGCGAACTCTTCGGCCCCAGCGACGTCTACGAAGCCGCCCCGCCGGCCGATGCCAAGATCCTCGTCCGCGGCCTCGTCCTCAAAGGCATGAGCCCCACCGACGCACCCGCCGATTACGTCAAAAAAACCGCCGCCAAAGTTGAGCAACCCGTCAACGCGCCCGCGATGCCCATCGTCTGGACCCGTCTCCACAAAACCGAGTCCGGTGCGACGGCCAAAATTCTCACGACCACGATGGGCGCCGCCACGGATTTTGAAAACGAGTCGCTCCGCCGTCTCATCGTCAACGCCACCTATTGGGCCGCCGGCCTCGCCGTTCCCGCTCAAGCTGACGTCACCCCGTTCGATAGTTACGCGCCCCGCGCCTACGGCTTCGACGGCTACCGTACCGGCCTCGCCCCCGCCGACCACGCGCTGGGCAAAGTCCTCCCCGTCGGCGGCAACGTCCCGCCCAAGCCCCCGAAGCCCGCCGCCGCGCCCAAGACGTCCGCCACGTCGCCCGTGGCCCAGCCCGTCGCCGTCGCCGCACCTAGTCCAGCTCCAGCTCCGGCTCCGGTTCCGGCCGTTGCGACGGAAACCAAGCCCGAGCCGGCCGCTGCCACTGCCGTCGCCGCGAAGGACGAACCTAAAAAACCTGCTGCCCCCAAGCCGGCGAAACCGCTCGAAACCCCCCATGCGTTTAAGGTCGAGCCGATCGCCGCGACCACGCAGCGTTCGCAAGTTGTCGCGCCCCCGAGCCGGGGTGAGCGCATCGTACTCATCGGCAACGGACTCGCGGAGCGCGACGTTTACTACCACCGCATCGAGACGGAGCTCGCCCTACGTTACCCCGAGCACGAGCTGTTTTTCCGCAACCTGGGCCATGTCGGCGACACGCCCGGTTTCCGGCCCCATCCCTCGCGCGCCTCGCAGTGGGCGTTTCCTGGCGCTGAGAAATTCCATCCCGAACTCAATGTCCACAAAGGGCAGGGCTTTTTCCCCACGCCGGACCAGTGGCTCACGCACCTCAAAGCCGACACCCTCATCGCGTTCTTCGGCTACAATGAATCCTTCGACGGTCCGACCAAGGTCGCCAACTTCGAGGCCGAACTCGATGCCTGGGTGGTGCACACGCTGAGCAAAGCCTACAACGGCCAAGCCGCTCCCCGGGTCGTCCTCGTCTCGCCCGTCGCCTACGAGAACCAGTCCGCCCTGCGTGACCTGCCCGACGGCACCAAAGAGAACACCAACCTCCAGCTCTACGCCGCCGCCATCGCGTCCGTCGCCAAGAAACACGGCCTCACGTTCATCGACGTTTTCAACCCGATGCAGGCGCTCTACTCCCTCGCCCGCCAACCTCTCACCACCAAAGGCTTCATCCCTAATGACGACGGCTATCGCCACCTCGCCCGGCTCCTCGCCAACGGCGCTTTTGGCCCCCAAGCCATCGTCTCGAAAGCCGACCCCGCCCTCGTGCACGGCGCGGTGAAACAAAAAGACTACTTTTGGAATAACGACTACAACTTGGTTAACGGTGTCCACGCCTACGGCCGGCGTTACGGCCCCTACGGCCCGCAAAACTACCCTGACGAGGTCAAGAAGACCCGCGAGATGACCGCCCTCCGCGACACCGTCATCCACGCGGTCGCCAGCGGCCGGAAGCAGGATCTCAGCGTCGATGACAGCCAGACGCATGTTCTGCCGCCCGTGCCCACCAACTACCAGCCCAGCGTCAAAAACGGCACCCCCGGTTATCTCCCGGGCGACGAAGGCGTCGCGGCCCTCAAAGTTCCCGAAGGCTACCAAGTCCAGCTCTTCGCCAGCGAAAAAGAGTTCCCTAATCTCGCGAACCCCATGCAGCTCTCCTTCGACAACAAGGGCCGCCTCTGGGTCGCCGTGATGCCCGCCTATCCGGCCTATCGCCCCGGCGACGCTCTGCCCAACGACAAACTGCTCATCTACGAAGACACCGACGGCGACGGCAAAGCCGACAAGGAAACCGTGTTTGCAGATAACCTCTATCTGCCCATCGGCTTCGAGTTCGCCCCCGAAGGCGTTTATCTTTCCCAAGAGCCGAACCTCGTCTTGCTCCGCGACACCGACGGCGACGACAAGGCCGACCGCACCGAGATCATCCTCGGCGGCTTCGATACCCACGATACGCACCACGCCATCAGTGCCTACACCGCCGATCCCAGCGGCGCGTTCATGCTCTGCGAAGGCGTTTTTCTGCACAGCAACGTCGAGACCCCTTACGGCCCGGTGCGCTGCGTCGATGGCGGATTCTTCCGCTACAGCCCGCAACGCGGCATGTTGGAGCGCACCATCCAGATGAATATCCCCAATCCCTGGGGGTACGTCTTCGACCGCTGGGGTCAGGATTTCTTTATTCACACCTCCGGCACCCCCCTGAACTGGTCCTTGCCGATGCAGGTCAAGCCCACCTTCGGCAGCAAGACGCCCGCCACCATCGATCTCATTCCCCCCACCGACAAAGTTCGCCCTACCTCCGGGCTCGAAATCATCTCGTCCCGGCACTTCCCCGAGGAAATGCAGGGCGACCTTATCCTTTGCAACGCGATCGGCTTTCTCGGCGTCAAGCAGCACCAGATCCAAGACGACGGCACCGGCTGGAAAACCACCTTCCGCCAAAATCTCCTCACCAGCACCGATCCCAACTTCCGCCCCGTCGACCTCGAGTTTGCCCCCGATGGCTCCCTCTACGTCATCGATTGGCACAACATGCTGATCGGCCACATGCAGCACAACGCCCGCGATCCCAACCGCGACCACAACCACGGCCGCATCTATCGCATCACCTATCCCGGCCGCCCTCTCGTCAAACCCGCGCAGGTTGCCGGCGCCAGTCTCGACACGCTACTCAACAACCTGAAAGAGCCCGAGAGTCGCACGCGTTACCGCAGCCGCCGCGAGATCCGCAATTTCCCGGTCTCGACCGTGCTCCCCGCCGTGAAAAAATGGGCCGCCGCGCAGACCGATATCCACGCGAAACTCGAAGCCCTCTGGGTCACCTGGGGCATGAACGCCGTGGACGAGTCCTTGCTGCGCGAACTCCTCGCCTCCTCCGACTTCCACGCCCGCGCCGCCGCCGTCCGCGTTCTACGCTACAACACCCACCGCATCGCCGACCATGCCGCCCTCTTGGAAAAAGCCGCCGCCGATCCAGAAGGCCGCGTGCGCCTCGAAGCCGTCGTGGCCGCCTCGTGGCTCCCCGATGTGCCCGCCGCGAAAAAAATCGTCGCCGTCGGTGCCGATCAGCCGCTCGACCTGTGGAGCAAAAACGTCGTGAAAACCGCCCACAACCGCCTCCACGGCATCGTGGAACCGGAGAAACCCGAGCAGCCCCAAAATGCCGGACCCGATTATCTCACCGCCGCCGGCAAGCAACAATTCCTCCTCGGCCAAAAAATCTACCAACGCGAAGGCCACTGTGTGACCTGTCACCAAGCGGACGGCAAAGGCCTGCCACCCGCATTCCCGCCGCTCGCGACCAGCCGGTGGGTTACCGAGGACGCGGAGCGCCTCATCAAACTCACCCTCTACGGCCTCACCGGCCCCATCGAAGTTAACGGCAAGAAATACGACGGCCAGGTGCCGATGACCCCATTTGGCGGCATGTTGAACGACGCCGAGGTAGCGGCGGTGCTCACCTACGTGCGCAACAGTTTTGGCAATGCGGCCGCCCCGATTCAGCCCGAAGAGGTGCAAAAAGTCCGCGCTCAGCAGCCCGGCCGCATGATGCTGTATAACGCCGAGGAATTACTCAAAGAGCACCCGATGAAGTAACCGCCTCCCGCCCCCGCAACCTCTCACCGTCAAGTCCGTCTCCCTGACCCGCATCCTATGAAATCCCTCCGCCTCGCCGCCCTCGCGCTCCTCGCGCTCGCCCCGTCGTCGTTCATCCACGCCGCCGAACCTGGCTTCAAATCCATCTTCGACGGCCAGACCCTTGCCGGCTGGGAGGGCAACCCAGCCGTCTGGTCCGTCCGCGACGGCGCGCTCACCGGCCAGACCACCGCTGAAAAGGGCATCAAGTCCAACACCTTCCTCGTCTACACCGCCGCCCAGCCCGCCAACTTCGAGCTCCGCCTCTCCTTCCGCCTCACCGCGCAAAACGAGAAAAACCAGGCCAACTCCGGCGTCCAATACCGCAGCAAGCTCATGGACCCCGCGACCTTCGTCGTCGGCGGTTACCAAGCCGACATCGACTCCCCCTTCAAATACACCGGCATGCTCTACGAAGAGAAAGGCCGCGGCATCCTCATGAACGCCGGCGAAAAAATCCGGATTGGCGCGACCACCTTGGTCGACGACGCCAAGAAGCCCGGCGCCAAGAAAAAGCAGACCGCCGTTGAGAAACTCCCCGGCGCCACCCCCACCGCCGACATCGCCGCCGCCTATAAACTCGGCGAATGGAACGAACTCATCATCACCGCCAACGGCGACCAACTCCGCCATACCGTCAACGGCGTCGTCACCGCCGAGGTCACCGAGACGGATGCCGCCATCGCCAAGTCCGGCGTCATCGCGCTCCAGCTCCACACCGGCCCGCCGATGACCGTCCAGTTCAAGGACATCCGCCTCAAGACCCTGCCATAATCCAGCCAAGCTCCTTCGCGCCTCGCCGATCCGGCGAGGCCTTTCCGTTTCGCCAGCCCCTCCGCCACCGAAAAACCTGCGCAGATCAGCGTTCCTCTTTCCTATGATTCCCTCTCCCTCTTTCCGGCTCCCCCTGGTCGCGCTGCTCGCGTTCACCCCCGTCTTCGCTCAGCCCGCTGCGCCTGCCGCCGCCGTCCCGCCCGCCGCACTGCAAGTCGCGCCCGGTTTCAAAGTCGAGCTGGTCTACACCGTTCCGAAAGAAGATCAGGGTTCGTGGGTCGCGCTCACGGTTGACCCCAAGGGCCGCATCTATGCCGGCGACCAGTACGGCGCCGTTTACCGCCTCACCGTGCCGCCCGTCGGCAGCACCGAGGGCACTAAGGTCGAGAAGCTTGCGCTCACCTTACCCGAGGCCGTGCTCGGCGCCGATTCCGAACCCCTCCCGCCCCCGCCGAAAAAAGGTAAAGGCGCCAATGGCCTCCCGCCCTCGATCGGTGCGCACGGCCTGCTCTACGCTTTCGACAGCCTCTACGTCATGGTCGACGAGGTCCCCAATCGCCGCGGCATCTGGCGCATGCGCGACACCAACGGCGACGATCAATTCGACGAGATCAAGCTCCTCCGCGAGACCAAGAGCCTTGGCGGTGAGCACGGCCCGCACTCCCTCACGCTCTCGCCCGACGGCAAGTCCATCTACTTCGCCAACGGCAATCACACCGATCTTCCCACCAACCTGAACAAATCCCGCCCCGTCCGCTGGGATGAAGATCATCTCCTCCCGCGCATGTGGGACGCTCGCGGCCACGCCAAAGGCAAATACGCCCCCGGCGGCTACGTCGGCCGCATGGACCCTGAGGGCAAAACCGTCGAGCTCTTCGCCCTCGGTTTCCGCAACCAGTTCGACATCGCCTTCGACCAAAACAGCGAACTCTTCACCTACGACTCCGACATGGAATGGGACCAAGGTTCGCCGTGGTACATTCCCACGCGCATCAACCACGTCGTCGACGCCGGCGATTACGGTTGGCGCAGCGGCGCCGGTCGCTGGCCCGCTTACTACGCCGACAGCCTTCCCGCCGTGATCGACATCGGCCCCGGCTCGCCCACGGGCACCGTCTTCGGCACCGGCGCCAAATTCCCCGCCAAATACCAACGCGCCCTCTTCGCCGCCGACTGGACCTATGGCACGCTCTACGCCCTCCACCTCAAAGCCGACGGCGCTTCGTTTACCGCCGAAAAAGAAGAATTCGTCGCTGGTAAACCGCTTCCACTCACCGACGTCGTGATCCACCCCGGCGACGGTTCGATGTATTTCGCCGTCGGTGGTCGCCGCACCCAATCCGCGCTTTATCGTGTCACCTATACCGGCACGGAAAACACTGCGCCCGTCGCCGCGCTCCCGCCCACGCCCGAGGCCCAACTGCGTCGCCGCCTCGAAGCCCTCCACGCCGAAGGCACCGGCCCCGAAGCCATCGCGATCGCGTGGCCACACCTCGCCAGCCCCGACCGCTTCATCCGTTTCGCCGCTCGCGCCGCTATCGAGCGTCAACTTCCCGCCAACTGGACGGACCGCGCGCTCAAAGAAAAAAATCCGCAGGCCGCCATCGAAGCCCTCATCGCGCTCGCGCGCGTCGGCGAGAAACAT
>CAJAFD010000327.1 GCA_903938935.1 uncultured Opitutia bacterium | reverse complement strand
GGGCTATTAAGGGTTTGTTTTTGGCCGCGAAGCGCGGCTGCTTTGCGGGCGATGGCAACACGCGGAGCAGCAAAACCTTTTTGTACGAGAATCGAGCGGGCGGCGTGGGTGGATCGTCGCTTGGCGGAGCTGTATCCGGAGACGCCGGTGCCGCTCGACCACAAGGATGCGTACACGTTGTTGCTCGCCGTTTTGCTTTCGGCGCAATGCACGGACAAGCGCGTGAACCTCGTGACCCCGGCGTTGTTTAAACTGGCGGATACGCCGGCGGCGATGGCGCGGCGGACGGTGGCGGAGATCGACGCGATCGTGCGCCCGTGTGGGTTGGCGCCGCGGAAGGCGCAGGCGATCCGGGAGTTGTCGCGGTTGTTGATCGAGCGCCACGGCGGGGCGGTGCCGGCGAGTTTTGCGGAGCTCGAGGCGTTGCCCGGGGTGGGGCACAAGACGGCGAGCGTCGTGATGGCGCAGGCCTTCGGCGTGCCGGCGTTTCCGGTGGACACGCATATTCACCGGCTGGCGCAGCGGTGGAAATTAACGAACGGAAAAAACGTGGAGCAGACCGAGGCGGATCTGAAAAAACTGTTTCCGCGCGAGCATTGGAACGCGTTGCACCTGCGGATTATTTTTTACGGGCGGGAGTACTGCTCGGCGCATGGGTGTGACGGCATGGTGTGCGAAATCTGTCGCACGGTCGTACCGGACCGTAAGCGCGCGGTGTTGAACAAAAAATAGCGCGCCCGTGCGCAGCGAGCTAAGCGGAACGAAATAGGGGTTTGAGAAAACAGGATTGATTCGGCCGCAGGGGAGGGGCACGTTGCCCGCTCGATTAGAGGGACGCTTAGCTCAGTTGGTTAGAGCACCTGCTTCACACGCAGGGGGTCGGCGGTTCGAGTCCGCCAGCGTCCACCATTTTCACCCGCATGGGTTTTAAGTTCAGGCGACGAGCGTGAGGGTAGCACTCCCATTTTCGGGTTAGTTGTCAGATTCAGCCCCGCCCCTTTTATATGAAACGGTTACTCCAAATCCTGCGGCGTGTTATGGTTGCTTTGGCCGTGTACGGTCTCGCCGTGCAGGCGGCTCCGACGGCTCAGCGGCCGAACATTCTGTGGCTCATCGCGGAGGATTTTTCACCGGATCTCGGGTGCTATGGCGCTAAAGACGTTGATTCTCCTCATCTCGACCAACTCGCCGCGCACGGTATGCGTTTCAACCGCATGTTTGCGACTGCGCCCGTTTGCAGCCCTTCGCGCTCGGCGTTCATGACCGGGATGTATCAAACCACGATCGGCGCACACAATCACCGCTCGCACCGTGACGATGGCTACGTTTTGCCCGCCGGTGTGCGGCCGCTGCCCGATTGGTTGCGCGATGCCGGCTACTTTACCGCCAACCTCCGTGAGTTTCCCGCGGCGGTTGGTTTTCGCGGCTCGGGTAAGACAGATTGGAATTTCACGTACCCGGCGCAGCCTTTCGATTCCGCCGATTGGAAAGACCTGAAAGGCCGGCAGCCGTTTTTCGCGCAGGTCAATTTCCAAGAAACCCACCGGACGTTTAATGCGCCTAAGCGCGTCGATCCTGCTCGGGTCACGCTGCCGCCGATTTATCCCGATCATCCGGTCGCCCGTGCGGATTGGGCTCAGTACCTCGACTCGGCCAGCGAACTCGATCGCAAGATCGGTCGGATTTTAAAACAACTCGAGGCCGATGGGCTCGCGGATGACACGATTATTTTGTTCACGGGCGACCACGGTCAGGCTCAGGTGCGCGGCAAGCAATTCGTGTACGACGATGGACTCCGTATTCCGTTCATCGTGCGCTGGGCGAAAAATTTCCCCGCGCCCAAGGATTTTAAGGCCGGCACCGTCAGCGACCAAATCATGGAAGCGATCGACATCCCGGCCACGTTGATCGACATCGCCGGCGCTCCGAAACCTGCCGCGATGCAAGGCCGAATCCTATTCGGTGAACACGCCGAAGCCGCCCGCGCCTTTGCCTTCGGCGCCCGCGATCGCTGCGACGAGACCGTTTTCCGTTTCCGCACCGTCCGTGATGCCCGCTACCGCTACATTAAAAATTTTCTCCCCGAGCGGCCCTTTCTCCAAGCCAATGCTTACAAGCAGCGCCAATATCCCGTTTGGAACCTCATCAAAACCCTCGGGGCGCAAGATCAACTCACGCCGTGGCAGAAAAATTTTTATCTCTCGCCGACGATGCCGCCCGAAGAACTTTACGACATGGAGGCCGATCCGTGGTCGATGCACAACCTCGCGGCCTCCGCTCAACCCGAACACCGGGCCGCGCTCGCGCAGCTGCGTCTTGTTCTAGAAAAATGGATCACCGATTCCGGCGATCAGGGACGTTTCCTCGAATCGCCCGAACTCGTCGCCGCTTTGGGTTTCACCCGCCCGCAGCCACCGGCGGACGCGAAGAAAAATAAATCGCGCAAAAACGAATAAATCTTGGGCCGCGCTGGTGAGCACGGGCCAGTTGTTCAGCTAGGGGCTAATTCTCCGCCCAGTAATGGGTCGCAGTTGACCCGGTTCTAAATAATACAACAGAGTCTGGCGCAGGTTAAACCCTGTAGATTTTCTTTTGGTTTAGTCACCCCGAGACGTCGCCTCACGACCTTTCTAAGTGGCTGGATCCGTTAAATTTTCGGGCTGGTAGCTTAATGGTTAAAGCAGAGGACTCATAATCCTTTGAGTGTGGGTTCGAATCCCACCCGGCCCACCATTTTCTCATTAAAAACAGTGAAGGCCGTCCACCCCTGGACGGCCTTCGTTCTACCTGAACCTAACACCAAGCAAACCTGTGAACTACGCAGGGGAAGACTCCGCTTCTCTTGGAAACGTTCAATCTCATCAGATCGTTGCGGGGTTACATTTTCGTGTCAGGTCCCGCCGTTGATTCGGGGTGTTTTCTGTGACGCGATCTCACTCGAATGCTGTAAGTTTTATTAAACGCGATTTAATGGCGTTGCATCGGCGGTGTTTCTTATTCCACTCCTTTCATGAAATCCCCCTTCCAGAAGCGCGCGCTGGTGTTGATGAGTGTGCTGGTGTTGGCGGGTTTCACGTTCTGGTTGCTTCAACCTAAGCCATGGGTGGTCGTGCAACCGGACCAGACCGCTAGCACCGCGAGTGGCGCTCTGCTGGGTGGAACCAAGAGCGTTCCGGCTGATGCTTCGGGGCTTGTTGCTGCGAGCGT
>CAJAFD010000326.1 GCA_903938935.1 uncultured Opitutia bacterium | reverse complement strand
CGGTTGTCACGTCAGTGGCAGCGCCGGGTAGCTATGTTCGGAAGGGATAAGCGCTGAAAGCATCTAAGCGCCAAGCCCATCCCAAGATAAGATCACAATATATCGCAAGATATTATAAGGTCCGAGTAGACCACTCGGTTAATAGGCTAGAAGTGTAAGCATAGTAATGTGTTGAGCTTACTTGTACTAATTTCCTTATAGGTTAATGCAAACTTTAATATTTATAGGCGTTTAATTTTCCCTCTTTCATAAGAATTTATAAATCAATTTTCCTAGTGATTATATATCCTGGTGTCCACCCGTTCCCATTCCGAACACGGCCGTTAAGTTCAGGGTAGCCAATGGTAGTAGGACTATAGGTCCCGCGAGAGTAGGTTATTGCTAGGTTTATAAGCCCGAAAGCGCTAAACGCTTTCGGGCTTTTTTATTTTATGTACCCAGATTGGCCGAGAACCGGCCTTGGATTCGATGAAAATCAATTTTTAGCACCTTAGGTGATTTGCTTTCAGCAATATGTCCTTAAGGTGCCGATGTGTTTACTCGATTGATGGAAATTTGTACGCCGCGACGCGGATCTGAGTATGATCGGCAGTTTGTGCGTGAGGTAAAAATAAAGCGTCCGGGCATACCTCGGGTGAAGTCCCCGATCCTCGCAGTTGGTGCCTGGGCTTTAATCGGACTGAAGTGTTGGGCGATAGTGTGGGTGATTCGTTACTACCAGATACCCGTAAATCCATTATGGGTAACTCTTCCTACTTTGTTTTTCGCGGGATTATGCACCGCACTTTATTTTTGGGGAGAATAAGGAGCCGGGATTGGCGATTGCCGCAGCGGCATCCGTATTTTGAATGCCGCATATTTTCCGATGCCTAAAATTAACGGTCTGCGCAGTCCTTACGCACAAATGGGGCGGTTGGTTTATTTTGGCCGCATGATCGATAAAATCCGGCTGGAGGCACGAGGGGAGTTGCCAGCGGAATATAAGAATAATTTGGGCACAGGGACGGCAGGATTTTTTGACGCACGCTGCTGCCGATTCTTGGGGATCGAATACGACAAAATAAAAACTCAGGTCCTGGCGGGCCATAACGATGAAGAATTGTTGGCCTGGATTTCCGAATCAGGGATTCCGCGTAGCGATGAAGACTGTGTGCATTGGAATCATTTCATGATGAAACGCGGGTGGCGCGATGATGGGCACAAAAATCTCCAACGTAGAATCGAAGAATCTCCGCATCTGAAATTGAGAGAAATAAAAACGATGTTCGATTATATCGACTACGACGAAGGGCGGGACCCCGTTGCGGCTAAAAGCTGGGAGTTGCGACCTCCGGTCATCGTACTGCTCATGGGTGTGGCCGGAGCGGGCAAAACCACCGTTGGGCTGGCCATGGCCGAAGCAATGGGCTGGGATTTTCGAGATGCGGACAGTTTTCATTCGGAAGAAAACATCGCAAAAATGTCGGTCGGCCAGCCCCTCGACGACTATGACCGCGCGCCTTGGCTCGCGGCGATTGCGACTCACATCAAAAAGACCCTCGGCCGCGGCGAAAATGGCGTGGTGTCGTGTTCTGCCCTTAAGGAGAGTTACCGTCAGACAATCTTGGCGAATAATAAAAATGTAGTTTTGTTTCACTTACACGGTTCATTGGAGATTATACGCCAGCGGATTGAGGCACGAAAAAATCATTTCATGAAACCGGCGATGTTGGATTCACAGTTGGCTGCTCTCGAGCCACCGCGGGACGCTCACTTGCTCGACGTGGCGGATTCAACGCAGGCTTCAGTAGCCAAGATTCGCGCTCGTCTGAATTTATAATCAAAAGCAGAGAGCGTGGTGGAACGCATAAAAAAAATGAAAAAAATTATCCCGAAATTATTAAAAATCTGCGCGAGCGTGGTGAGTGTTGGCGTACTTGTTGCGGCAGTCGGGGTGGGTTGGTTTTATTTTAAATTACGCGCCAGCCGACCCCAACTTGAGGGCGCGGTGAGCGCTGCGGGTCTAGCGGCGGAGGTCGTAATCACGCGCGATGCGCTTGGGGTTCCGACGTTGCGCGGGGCTAACCGGCTGGATGTAGCGCGTGCGTTAGGTTGGATTCATGCGCAGGAGCGTTTTTTTCAGATGGATTTGTTGCGGCGTCGAGCCGCGGGTGAGTTGGCCGAATTGGTTGGCCCGGCGGCGCTCGCGACCGATCGCGCGACGCGGATCCATGGCTTTCGCGCGGTGGCGCGTGCGGCCGTGGAGCGCGGTGATGCAGCGGAACGCGCGCTGGCCGAGGCTTACACGGCGGGCGTGAACGCTGGACTCGCGGCGCTCGGCGAAAAGCCTTTCGAGTATCATATTTTGCGGGCGACGCCACGGCCTTGGCGGGCGGAAGATTGCGGATTGGTGGGCTTTGCGATGACGCTGGATTTGCAAAATGATGTGGCGGGGCACGAGCGCATGACGGCGACGTTGCGCGATACGTTGGGTGCGGAGGGCTTGGCTTTTTTTGCGCCGCTCATGAAGCCGCGCGATGCCGCGTTGGATGGAAGCACGGGGCAACTCAAGGTGCCTTCGGCGCGCTCGATCAATCTGCGCAAAGCAGTTGAGGGAGCTCCGATCAAAGTGACTTCGACTGCGCCTGAATTCATCGAGCCGGATCACGTGGGCTCAAACGCTTTTGCGCTCGCGGGTTCTCGCACGGCTAACGGTGCGGCGATGCTGGCGAATGACATGCACCTCCGGCTCGGCTTGCCGAATATCTGGTTTCGCGCCGCGCTGCAGTGGCGCGAGGGCGCGGTCGAGCGTAGCGTGGTCGGCGTAACCTTGCCGGGAATTCCGTTTATGGTGGCGGGTAGCAATGGCCGCGTCGCTTGGGGTTTTACGAATAGTTATACGGACGCGAGCGACTTGGTGGTGGTACAGACGGGCATTTCTCCGGAAGTTTATCGGGCGCCCAGCTTCGAGGCGATGCCGCGCATCGAGGTGCGGCATGAAACCATCGCGGTTAAAGGCGCTGCTCCAGTTGAGGTGGATTACCGCTGGACGATCTGGGGGCCGATTGTCGGGACGGATGACAAAGACCGGCCACTAGCGCAGCGATGGACCGCGCACGATCCGGCGGCGCTCAACTTTGGGCTTTGGGGGATGGAGACGGCGGAGAATGTCTCCGCGGCGTTGGTGATCGCGCATCGCGCCGGGATTACCCCGCAAAATTTTCACGTCGCCGATCGCAGCGGGGAAATTGCTTGGACGATCGCGGGGCGTTTGCCGAAACGCGTCGGCTACGAAGGGCGTTGGCCGGTGACTTGGACGTTTGGCGATCGGCGTTGGGATGGATTCATTCCGCCGGAAGAAATGCCCGTGGTGCGTGCGCCGGCGAGCGGTCGGATTTGGACGGCAAACAATCGTATCGTGGGCGGTGCGGACTTGGTAAAATTGGGCGAATCGGGCTATGCTGAGTCGATGCGCGCGTTGCAGATTCGTGATGCGCTCGCTTTACTCGAGCGGGCGCAGCCGAAGGATTTACTCGCGATCCAGCTCGATGATCGCGGGCTCGCACTGGAGCGGTGGCATGATCTTTTGTTGCAGGTGCTCGCGCCTGTGGTGCTCGCCGGTCAGTCGGATCGCGCCGAAATGCGCCGGCT
>CAJAFD010000325.1 GCA_903938935.1 uncultured Opitutia bacterium | reverse complement strand
TGATGCGACCACTGACTTCCGACAGCTGCTCTCGACTTCGTCTCGCGATGTCCAACGGCGTAGACTTGAGGCGAGCGCTCAAGGGCATCCCGTCGGCGTCGCTTAATGGCGGTGTCTGGCGCCTGTTTTCCGATGCGTTTCCATCAGACGGGATCGACGGTTGGAATGACAAGTCGCCGTGGCGTGCAGCGTGGGGCGCGGCGGCTGCGGGCTTCGTAGTTTTTGGGGAGGACTTGTTCGGCAATCAACTTGTGGTTCGTCCAACAGTGGAGAACGCGTTGTTATGGAATCACGAGAACGGCGAGTTGAACGACCTGCTGCTCGATCCGGTGACGTTGCTCGAAACTGTCCTCGAAAGCGGAGTGGAGTGGCTCGACTTCTATGGCGACGGATCAATCGCGGTGGCTCAGAAGCGCGTATTGGATGTTCCATCGGAGTGTCATCTTCATTGGACAACGCCGTTGATCCTTGGCGGATCGATCGATGTTCAGAACACGAGTGTGATAGAGAGAACATCGCATTTGATCGGCCATGCCGAACTGTGGCGGCAAATCCAAGGTCTTCCGCCGGGAACGACAATCGTTCCCAATTGATCCAAGACCAAGCCAACGGGGTCATGTGAGACCAAGCCAACGGGGTCATGTGTGAACTCTTGACAAATCCAATCTCGCCGCCCGAACGCCACCACTTTTTCAATCCAACCGCAGCTCCCGCCACGCCCCGCCACCCATGAAACAGCCACCCACCACGCCCGGCCGATTGCTGGCCCTTGCCGCGACGTTCGCCCTCATCGGCTCGCTGGCAGCGCAGCCGGCAACCTCGACATCAACGCCTACATCAACGCCTACGCCGAGCGCCATCACTCCTGCCATCCCAGCCAATCCCGCCGTCACCACTCCGGTAACCCCAGCCAATCCCGCCGCAGCCGCAGCCACCCCGCCCACGCCGGTCGCGCCGAGCAAGGCCGATGCGCCGGCCAAGCAACCGAAGATCGTTTCGAAAAACGATCCTTCCGTGGTCACCGCACCGGCGCTGAATCTGCCCCGCCTGCAGACCCGCACGAAACCGGGCGACCTCACCCGGATGGCGAGCAACCAAGTCACCGTGGACAAGCTCTCACCCCAAGGCTCGCCCGGCGCCAAAGCCGTAACGAAGGGCGCGTTGACCTACCTCACAATCAACAGCGGCAAAGACTTCAGCAGCCCGATTCGCAGCAAGGCCAACGACCCGACGTTTGTTTCCTTTTTCGTCTACGCCTCCGATGGCACAACGTTCGACATCGGCGGAGCCCGGCTCGCGATCAAGGCCACCACGAAGCCCGGCTACGCGCAGCTCTTCGTCTCGGAAAACGCCACGCCCAGCAGTCCGCTGCGCGCCCTGCCCGAATTTGTCCGCATCGAAACCCACGACAAAGCTGCGCTCGCCGCCTTGCCGGTGTTGACCGTGCGGCTCGATCCCAAAGCGAAGGTGTGGGATCTCTACAGCTTCAATCGCCTCGTGGCCGAAGACCTCCCTCTCACGACGGCACCGACTCGCGGTAATCAGGCGAAAGAATTTTCCCTGACCGCCGGCAAGGCAGGCGCGTCGATCCACTCCCTCGTGAGCTCGGATGAAAACCCGCTCTTCGCGGACCTGAACAACAACGGCATCGACGACAAATTCGAGCGCACGAAACGCACGCACCTGCTCGACGACGACAACACCGCGGCCGACCGCTCAAAGATGGTCCATGACTGGAAAGCCCATCAAACCGCGACCAAGTTGAAACCGTGGTCAATCCAGCGCCCGCTACCCGACGGCGTCGTGGCCGCCGCCCCGCCGCCCAAAAACTAGTCGGTCGAGCGAACCTGTCGTGAAGGCGCGATCCCGCCGCGATGACGGAGCACGGGCGCGTCGCATCTACGGTTCGATTTCGCGCCCAGCGGCCTGCAGCAGCGCGCGTGGGCCAAGCAATCGGGCACGGCGTTTGCCAACTACACGGGCTCCGCTTCGACTGCCGTGTTTAACTACTATGCCTATAGCGCCCGCGGAGAGGTGAAGACGGCGATGATGGCGCGCAATGCACCGGATACCGACATCAACACCTCGCCGGCCTCGGCGGACCAGCTGAAAGGCCGGCGCTTCGAGTATCGCTATGACCACGCCGGGAACCGCCTCACCGCCGGAGGGCTCGGCACCGCCGCCGACAACGCCTACGGCACCAATGCGCTGAACCAATACAAGACCGCCGAGACGAAGACGGTGCGTGTGCTGGGCAATGCCGCGACCAATGGTGCGACCGGAGTCATCGTCTCCGTCAACGATGCGCAAGTGAACTCGCTGGACCGGAATTTTGCGGCCGATGTGATCCCGGCCAACGACTCCGGTCCGGCGCGGGGCACGGTGACCGTATCCGCTGCGGTTGGCAGCGGCTCCAGCTACGCGGTAAAGACCCTCACGCGCGATTACGTCGTGGGCCCACGGAGCGAGACGCTCGTCTACGATGCCGACGGCAACCTCGTGCTCGACGGCCTCTGGGTGTATGTCTACAACGCAGAAAACCGGCTGATCAAAATGACGAGCACGCTTTCCCCAGGCGGTTCGTTTACCCGTCGCCGTCTGGAATTCCGTTACGACTACCTCGGCCGACGAGTCGAGAAACAGGTGTTTGACCTCACGGTGAGCACGACCGTGCCGACGGTGGTCCGCCGCTTCGTCTACGACGGCTGGAGCCTCGTGGCGGAAACGAGTGCCACGGGAGCCTTGGTGCGGACCTACACCTGGGGCGTCGGTGGCGAGCTTTTGCAGATCGCCGACCACAATCTCAACGGCTCGACGACGTGTTATTTTCCGTCGACGGACGGCAACGCCAACCTCGCCTCGCTCACGCAGGAAAACGGCACACTCGCGGCCGTTTACGAGTATTCGCCCTTTGGGGAGCTGCTGCGGGTGGAAAATATTGATCCCGCAGTGGCAGGGCAGCCCTTCCGTTTTTCGAGCAACTACACGGATGATGAGACCGGCCTCGTTTATTACGGCCACCGGTATTACTCGCCGCGGATGGGCCGGTTCATCAACCGAGATCCGATTGAGGAAGCGGGCGGACTCAATCTGTATGGCTTTGCCGGAAACGACGGGGTCAATCGGCGGGACTGGCTGGGGTTGTCGGGTGGCATGGGCGAAGATGGCG
>CAJAFD010000324.1 GCA_903938935.1 uncultured Opitutia bacterium | reverse complement strand
GGCGGTTTCGCGACCACGATCCACCGGCTCCTCAAATACGACCCCGCCGGCGGCGGCTTCGTGGCCAACGAATCCGCGCCGCTCGCCACCGATTTCCTCATCGTCGACGAGGCCTCGATGCTCGACAACCGGCTCGCCTCCGCGCTCCTCCAGGCCGTCCCGTCGCGCGCGCATCTGCTTCTCGTCGGCGACACCGACCAGCTCCCGAGCGTCGGCGCTGGCAACGTCCTCAAAGACCTCATCGCCGTCGCCACCGCCGAGTCCTCGCCGCACGCACCGGCCGTCACGCGGCTCGCCGTCATCTACCGTCAACAAGGCCAAAGCCAGATCGTCACCACCGCCCACGCCATCAACGCCGGCGACCCGTCGCTCCCGCCCGCCGTCAACGAAGTCTCCGCCACCCAAGTCTGGGCCGACCTCACGTTCATTGTGGCCACCGACGCCGAGGATTGCGTCCGCAAAACCCTCGAGCTCGTCACCACATTCATCCCGCAGAAATTAAAATGGCCGCACTCGATCCGCGACGTGCAGGTCCTCGCGCCGATGCACAAAGGCGTCGCCGGCGTCGGTAATTTCAACGTCCAACTCCAAGCCGCACTCAACCCCGCCCCGCGCGGCGCCAAAGCCCTGCGCACCCCGAGCGGCGAATTCCGCGCAGGCGACAAACTCATCCAGCTGCGCAACAACTACGACAAAAACCTCTTCAACGGTGACATCGGCGTCATCACCGCGATCGACGCCGAGGGCGGCACGTTCACGGCGGATTTCGACGGCGACGTCCACACGTTTGAGCGCGGCGAGTTCAACGACCTCGCCCTCGCCTACACGGTGAGCATCCACAAATCGCAAGGCTCCGAATATCCCGTCGTGATCGTGCCGTTGCTGAAGGCGCATTTCATGATGCTGCAGCGCAATCTGATTTACACGGCGATCACGCGTGGCCGGAAAAAAGTCTTCATCATCGGCGAACCCGCCGCCTACGCCATGGCCGTGCGCAACGCCGAATCCAAAACGCGCACGACCCACCTCCGCGAAAAAATCGCGACGGCCGCTCCGGCGGCCGAGCGTAAGACGGACTAAACGTCGGTTCGTTTAAAATTGCAGGCTCGTCGTGACGGCGAGTTTGCGCGGCGAGTATTGGTAGGCGAAGTAGCGGATCGTGCCGTTGGTGCTGCGCGGGAGGGCGACGACTTTTTGTTCGTCGAAAACGTTGGAGACGTTGATCTGCACCGAAGCGCGGACGCGGCGCGTGAGTTTGAAACCGTAAAGCGCGAAGACGTTGTGCGTGAGTTCGTCGGGGTAATAAAAAATCTTCCGCTTACCGCCGGCGGCCGCATCGGTGTAGTTATAACCGCGCACGCCGAGGCGATAGACGGACGAGGCGCCGAAAACCAAGCCGCGCAACCGGCCTTCGCGGACTTGAAACCGGTTGATGAGACTGAAGGCGTCCTCCGCGTAGCCGGTGGTGCTTTCGCCGGCTTCGCGCACGACGATCACGGGCGCGGGCGGCACGAAGCCGAGTTGATGTTGCGTGATCGCCAAGCCCGTGCGCGTGGTGCCGACGCCGGGGGTCAACATCCCGAGTGCTTGCGCGTTGGTGATCTGGCCGGAATCGGGATCGAGCGTGGCGAAATACGGGCTCGTGCGGTCTTTCAACATCGCGAGCGAGAGCGCGACTGGCGCGGAGCCGGTGTTGCCGGGCACGCTCGGTACGGTCAAAGCCGTGAGCGAGCCGTTGGCGCCTTTCACGGCGACGACTTGGGCGCCGTTCACGGTCAGGGTGTTGAACTCGTCGTTGTAGAACACGGGGAGTTTGACGCTGTCGCGCTCGGAGCCGTCGGCCTGCGTGTAGCTGAAGGTGGCTTGCCACCAGGTCATCGGCCGCATCGAGAGCGAGGCGGTGAGGCCGTCGGATTTTTTGCTGTAGGTGTAGCCTTGGCCGCCGTGACGGCCGTTGAGGCCGTCGGGGTCGACGTCGTCGCGCAGCGCGCCGAGGACGCCGGCAAAGTTTTTCGCTTCGCTGACGTAGTAGGCGACGTTGCCGGAGAGGCGGTGATTCCAGAGGGAAAATTTGAGGCCGGCTTCGCGACTGACGCCTTTGCCGATGGGGAGAATTTGGTTGTAGATATCGGTGTCGGTGCCGAAGGCGATTTTGGCGTTGGTCGCGTAGTTGGCGTAACCGCGGATGTCTTTAAGCGGGGTGTCGAAGACGAGGCCGAGCGTGGTGCTGTCGTAGCTGATCGGACCTTTGGCCACGGCGGTGGTGACTCGGATGGTGTCGGCGGTTTCAAAGCGGAAGCCGGCCATGGTGTCGATGCGGCCCTTCCACCAAGAACTGAAAACACTGAAGCCGGTGCTTTCTTCGTTGGTGTCGTCTTTGATGTAGTTGGAAGTGATCTGGCCGGTCGCGGGATTGATCGCGCCGGAGATGCCGAGAGGGTTGCCCGCGGTGGCGGGGACGGCGCCGGGATAAACCTGCGGCTGGAGACGGTAGCGTTTGCCGTTGGGGTGCACGAGTTCGGTGGCGGGCCAAGGAATACCGCCGATCAAGGTCTGGGGAAACGCGGGCATCCAGACGGCCGGCATGACGTTGCGGCCGGATTCGGTGTTGGTGATGGCGGCGAGATTTTGGATCACGTTGCCGCTGGCATCGACTTCGTAGAAGCGCATGGAGTTTTGCCACGTCCATGATTCTTGCTGGGAATAAAATGCGTTGAGGCGATGGTCGCCCCAGCGCCCGAGATCGCGATGCGCGACGGCGGTGAATTTGTAGCCCCGTGCGCCTTGAGCGGAGGGGCCGACGTTGAGCGAGGTGTTCATGGCCCAGACTTTTTTCAAAGCGCCGTTCTCATCGCGATAAAGGTTGCCCGTCGCATCGGGGTGGAAAACCGAAGTGCTCGAGGGCGCGGTGGTGTTGTTGGAGCGGTCGTCGTGGCCGTAGCGGAATTGAAAGGCGAGGTCGGGCGAGGGCGTGAGCTCGACGGTGAGGCTCTTCGAGCGATTCAAATAATGATGCCGGGTGAACGCGCCGGTGAGCGAATCTTGGTTGGTGTAATTGATGAAATCGTTGATCAAGGCCGAGCCACCGTAACCGGTGACGTAGCGGGAAAGTTGATTATCCATGAGCTCGCCGGTGGTGAGGCGAAACGTCGTGGGCACGCGCACGGTGGCGTTGGACGGGCGCACGTGGTCGCGGCGGTATTGGCGATAGTCACCGTAAATCCCGAGCCATTTATAGGGCTGGAAGGTCCCCGCGATTTGTACGCCTTCCTGTTTCAAGCCGATGATCGGGCGAGAATACTGTTCGCGGCCTTTCACGCCGTTGAAGCGGATGCCGAGGGCTTTCGTGCCGAGGTTGAGATCCGCCGTGAAGCGGTCCGAGCCTTCGGAATCGAAACGCGTCGTGAGCTTGGCGGTTTCGCGGCCGAGGCGGGCACGCTTGGAGTTGATGTTGATCACGCCACCGGCATCGCCCGAGCCGAAGAGGAGCGAGTTGGAGCCTTGCAAGGCCTCGGCGCTCTCGACGTCAAAGGAATCCATCAGCGAGGTGTCGGATCGCAGAAACCCGTCGCGCCGGGGATTGCTGATCGTCAGGCCGCGACTGGTCATGCTCTTATAATCGACCGTGTCGCCTTCCTGCATGCCGCGTTGATCTTCCGTGCCGGCGCTGAAAATGGGCGCGCCGAGTCCGCCAAAAGTCGAGAGCATCGTCGCGACGTCGATGATATCGAGCTCATCCATCAACGTGCGGTTAAAGATGCGCGCATCGAGCGGGGTCTTGCTGAGCGAGGTGTTCGTGCCGGTGACGGAGTTGGTGTTGTTGGCCTCGTAAGTGTCGCTTGTGTCGCCGGTCACCTGAAAGGGATTGAGCACCACGGTCTCGTTTTTCTCGGCGGTAGTTTTGGCCGGCCCGGCGACTTGCGCCTGACTCAGCGCGGCACTGGCCAAAATTGCCGTTGCACAGCTGATACGATAGAGATGCCGGGGGATACGCAGAGTTGTCATACTGGGAAAATGTTTAGCCAAAGAAGTCGTCGAACAAAAAACCACTTAAAACGAATCTGACCGCGGATCCGAAACAGAACCAACCGCGCGGGAGTGGACCTATCACTCAACCCGTCACCCCATCGTAACCTAGGCTGAGCCCAAAAAACCGCGTCGCCTCGGCGGCCGAGACCTGCGTGATTGAGACCGATGAACTTCGCCGCCGCCACCTTCTGCGCCGCGCTTGCCTTGATTTTCTGCTCGTGCGCTTTCGTGCCGCGCTCGTTTTAAGCGTTAAAGTTAAACGTCCCCATGACCCGCTTTCTTTTTTGCCGCCATCTCACGCTCGGCGCCGTCGCGTTTCTTGTCGGGCACGCTCGCCTCGCGGCTGCACCGGTGTTTTCCGAACTCTGGGGCGAAGCCGGCGAGAAATGGTCCGCCACGAGCCGTCTCCCCGATTTTTCCTACGCCGGTTACCATCGCGGCGAAAAACCGATCCCCGAATTGCCGCGCGCGACCAACGTCCATGATTTCGGCGCGCGCGGCGACGGCGTGACCGACGACACCCGCGCCCTCCAGGCCGCGATTGATGCCACTACGGCGGGCGCCGTTTATCTGCCGCCCGGGCGTTACCTCGTCTCCGATTATCTCCGCCTCACGCGCAGCGGCGTCGTCCTGCGCGGCGCGGGGCGCGAGCAAAGCATCCTCTGGTTTCCGCGCGGACTCGACGTCATCCATCCACGCAAAGGCAAAACCAGCACGGGCGCTCCAGCCAGTGGGTACTCCTTCGACGGCGCGTTTGTCTCCATTCGCGGTGATTATCAGGTCAAAACACTCGCGCAGATCACCGCCGTCGCCCGCCGCGGCGACTACAGCGTCGAGACCGACCGCGTCACGGGCCTCAGCGTGGGGCAACTCGTGCTCATCGTCGTGCGCGAGACACCCGACCAGAGTCTCAAAACCTATCTCTACAACAACGACCCCGGCGACATCGCTAAGGGCAAGCCCCTCGACACCAAAATGCTCATGCGCATCACCGCGATCACCGGCGCGCGCGTGACGTTTGATCGCCCGCTGCGTTTCGAGACGCGGGCGGCGTGGCGGCCGGAGTTGCGCGCGTTTAATCCCACCGTCACCGAGGCCGGCATTGAGCACTTGGGCTTCGCCTTCCCCGGGACGAAATACCGCGGCCATTTTAAGGAAGACGGTCACAACGCCATCGAGCTCCGCAACGTTTTCAACTGCTGGGTCCGCGACGTCGCCATCCACAACGGCGATCTCGGCGTCAACGTCGTCGCCTGCCACAACACCCTCGACGGCGTCCTGCTCACCGCCGATGCCACGCGCGGCACGGTCGAGGCCGGCGTCCCCGATTGCACGGGCCACCACGCCATTCAGGTCAAAAACGCCGAGGATAATCTCGTCACCAACTTCGAAGTCCGCGCGCCTTATGTCCACGATCTCACGGTCGAGCACGCCTCGGGCAACGTCTTCGCCCAAGGCCGCGGCCTCGATCTCGATTTCGATCACCATAAAGACACGCCGTACGAAAATCTTTTCACCGACATCGACTGCGGGCGCGGCACGCGCATCTGGCGTTGCGGTGGCGGCGCCAGCCTCGGCCGCCAGAGCGCTGGCTGGGAAACATTTTGGAATATCCGTGCCGCCCGCCTCATCGAGCCCGCGCCGAAATCGTGGGGCCCCGTTACCATGAATTTCATCGGCTTGCGCACCAAGTTTCCCAGCAAGCTCGACGGCTCCGGCCCGTGGTTTGAAGCGATTCCGCCGAAAGATCTCTCACCGGCCAATCTCCACGCCGCGCAATTCGCCCGGCGTCTCGCCCAACCCTAACTCCTCGCCGCCGCCATGTGCCTCGAATGTCTCGAACGCTTCGGCGTACCGCTCGATCCCGCGCACCACGCCGCGCTGAAGCGCCGCCCCAATCGCCACGTCCGCCGCGTGAAAAAAATCACCCCGCCCGCGGCCACCGCCGCCCCCGCACCGGCCGCCGTACCCAAGGCGAAAGTTATTAGCGAGGCCCGCTCGACTTTTCGGCGCTAACGACTTGGCGAAACGCCAACTCGCGCTACGGTTTCCCCTCAAAAACATCCCTAACCCTTTCTTCAGCCCTTATTTTTTATGATGAAACGTCTCCTCGCCTTCGCCCTCGCCGCCCTCGCCTTCGGCTCCGCGCTCCGCGCCGCCGAAACTCCCGCCCCCGCCAAGATCGACGGCTTCACCTTCGTCCGCACCGTCGGCGGCATCT
>CAJAFD010000323.1 GCA_903938935.1 uncultured Opitutia bacterium | reverse complement strand
TCGCCAAATCCTCAAGCTTTAGATATGAATTTGAAGGGGATTTTTTTCAAAAATTAGCCGAGTTTCAGCTGTTCTCATCGGCGCCATATTTTTAGGGCTTGGATTCACTGCCGTCGGGCGCTTGTCTTGGCGGTTTCTACCATGGGATTGGCATTATTATTCGCAGGGCAGGGTGCTCAAAAAACGGGCATGGGTAAATCGCTTTACGCGGGTTCGCCCGCGGCGCGCACGCTTTACGATGAAGCGAATCGCATCTTAGGCTGGGATCTCACGCAGGTGAGTTTCGAAGGCCCCGATGCCGCCCTCACACCCACCAAAGTCTGCCAACCGGCGCTTTATGTACATGGTCTGGCATTGCTAGCGGCCCTGCGCGAACAGGGTAAAGCTTCCGAAATCAGCTTCGCCCTCGGTCTGAGCCTAGGTGAAGTCACGGCTTATGCCGCCGCCGGAGTTTTCGATTTCACGACGGGATTACGCATCGTAGCCGAACGCGGACGACTCATGCAATTGGCCTGTGAGCAAACCTCCGGCGCCATGGCGGCGGTCATCGGCGAAGAACGCGCCCACGTGGCCGAACTCTGTCGCGACTTCGATGTCGAAGCAGCGAATTTCAACGCCCCGGGCCAAATCATTATTTCCGGCGAAACCACCAAAATCGCCGCGGCGGTTGTCGGAGCCAAAGAACGTGGCATGAAAAAAGTCATCCCGTTGAACGTGGCCGGCGCTTATCACTCGCGACTCATGGAGCCAGCGCGCGTGGCGTTTGCCTCATATCTCGAAAGCGTACCGTTTGCCGCCCCGAAGTTCACGGTTTTCACCAACACTACGGGTCAAGCCATCGCTGATCCTGCGGCCCTCAAAAACGCTTTGGTGAAACAAGTCGTCTCGTCCGTGCTCTGGGAAGATTGCATGCGCCAGGCCGCAGCGGCAGGCGCGACCACATTTTGGGAACTCGGACCGGGAGGCGTATTGGCTGGATTGGCCCGCCGCACCGAAAAATCCTGGTCTGTAAAAAATTTCAGCGAATTCACCGACCTTTCTAATGCCTGAGCCGATGTCTGCCAAAAACACCCGTAATTTCTGCATCATCGCCCACGTCGACCATGGCAAAACCACGCTTTCCGACCGACTGCTTGAGCACACCAACACCGTTTCACAACGCGTCCTGACCGCGCAGCATCTGGACTCGATGGACCTCGAGAAAGAGCGAGGCATCACGATCAAGTCGCACCCGGTCACGATGACGTACCGCGCGAAAGATGGGCAGGATTATAAACTCAACCTCATGGACACGCCCGGCCACGTGGACTTCTCGTACGAAGTTTCGCGCAGCCTCGCCGCCTGTGAAGGCGCCGTGTTGTTGATCGACGCGGCCCAAGGCGTCGAAGCTCAGACCGTCGCCAACGCCCATTTGGCCTTCGGCCAAAATCTCAAGATCATCCCGGTCATCAACAAAATCGACCTGCCGAGCGCCAACCTCGAATTGTGCACCCGCCAACTGGAGGACATTCTCACGATTCCCGCCGAGGAAGCGATTCTCGCCAGCGGGAAATCCGGTATCGGCATTGTCGATATTCTTGAAGCCGTCGTCGCACGCGTCCCATCGCCGCGTTGGACCGATTATCCGCAGGCGAGAATTCTGGTGTTCGATTCCCTGTACGATGCGTACCGTGGTTGCATCGCGTACGTACGCGTTTTCTCGGGTTCGATCAAAGCGCATGACATGATGATGCTCATGAGCACCGGCCAAAAAGCCGAAGTGAAAGAAGTCGGCATCTTCACGCCGAAGATGGAAAAATGCGCGGTCCTTACCGCCGGCGATGTCGGCTACATCGTTTCCAGTATCAAAACACCTTCCGAGGTGAAGACCGGCGACACCATCACCATCGCCGCGCGACCCGCCACCGAGATGTTGCCGGGTTATAAAGAGGTGCGCCCCATGGTATTTTGCGGGCTCTATCCGTTGGAAAGTGACGACTACGAAAAATTGAAAGCCGGCCTCGGTCGTCTCCAACTCAACGACGCGGCCTTCGTCTATTCCTCGGAAAGCTCCCTCGCGCTGGGTTTCGGCTTTCGCTGCGGTTTCCTCGGTTTGCTCCACATGGAAATCATCCAGGAGCGCGTGCGCCGCGAACATGACGTGGAAATCATCTCCACGTACCCGAGTGTCATCTATCACATCGTCAAACAAGGTGGCGAAGAGATCGACGTGGATAATCCCGTGAACATGCCCGATCCCGGCACGATCCTCGAAATCCGGGAGCCGACGATTCGCGCGTCGATCATCATCCCCAACGATTCGATGGGCGACATGCTTTCGATCATCATGGAAAAACGTGGCGTCTGCGAGCACACCGACACGCTCGACATGAATCGCGTGATGCTCCGCTGCGTGCTACCGCTCAACGAAATCCTGGTCGATTTCAACGATCGCCTGAAGAGCGTCACGCATGGCTACGGCTCCATGGATTACGAACTCGGCGATTACATGGCCTCCGACCTCGTTAAAATGGACATCATGATCAACGGCGATCCCGTGGATGCCTTCGCGTGTATCGTGCATCGCGATAAAGCCGAATCCAAGGGCCGCCAACTTTGCGAAAAACTCGCCGAAATCATCCCGCCCCAGATGTTCAAAGTCGCCATCCAAGCTGCGATCGGCGGCAAAATCATTGCGCGCGATAACGTGAAGGAAATGCGCAAAGACGTCACCGCGAAGTGCTACGGCGGCGACATCAGCCGCAAGCGCAAGCTCCTCGACAAACAAAAAGAGGGTAAAAAGAAAATGAAACAGATCGGCAAAGTTTCGATCCCACCGGATGCCTTTATTAAGGTGCTCCAAAATAACTAAACTCGTTTTGCCATGTTCGGTTTTTTCCAGTCGCAGGATAAAAAGATGCTCGAGAACGCCGCGAACTGGCTCGAGCTGGCGGAGAAGATTTACCATTTCCGTCGGGACGTTTTGCCCGCCGCTCAGCTCGGCAAACTCACCCAACAAATCGATTCCCTGCGTGAAGGCATCAAGCAGCGGCTCGATGCCGCCAAGCTCAAGTTAAGGATCGAACAGGCCGAAGCGGTCATGCGTGAAACGGGCGGAGCCGTTTATCCGAAAAACGCGCTCGTTGAAAACGTCGAGTTTTTCGTCGTAGCCGCGTTGGTGATCTTGGGTATCCGCACCTACGTGGCCCAACCGTTCAAAATCCCGACGAACTCGATGTGGCCGACCTACTACGGGATGACGGGCGAAAACCACACGAATTCAACCGAGCCCCCCGGCAAGTTGGGCCAAGCTTTTCGATTTCTCGCCTTTGGCGCACAGCGCTTCGAAACCATTGCACCGCGCGACGGTGAGGTTACCGCACCATTTTTCAATAACGGCCGTATGGCTTACACGATTCAGCCCGACAGGAGCTGGTTCATATTTCCGACGCAGGTAAAAGAATACACGTTTTATGTTGATGGTGCGCCGGCGACGCTGCGTGTCCCGATGGATTTCGGTGATTTTGACCGGATGTTATTTGAAACCTATTTTGGCAGCGAACGCGAATTTACGACCCAATGGCCGCGTTTAGTCCGATCGTCCGCAGGTAACGAATCCCTTGTAAAAATCGATGTTAATACCGGCGCGAGCGCCAGCGTAAGACTTATTTCCTTGGGACGTACCGTAAAGGCCGGCGATCCGTTATTGCGTTTCGATCTTTTAACCGGGGATCAGCTTTTCGTTGACCGTTTAAGTTTTCATTTTGTCCAGCCTAAGGCGGGGCAGGGCTTCGTTTTTCGCACGGATAATATCACCGGCATCGGTCAGGACCAATACTACATAAAGAGGTTAATCGGCGTCCCAGGCGATATTCTTGAAATTAAGGAACCCGGTATTTATCGAAACGGAGCACCCATTACCGGTTCAGATGTTTTTGACGCCAACGCCAAACGAACCGGATCATACCGAGGTTATTTTTATGCTGATCCTCGAATTGGATCACAGTTTCTAAAAGCTGGTGAGCAATTGATTATCCCGCATAATGGGTTTTTCGCCATGGGCGATAATTCCGGTAACAGCCAGGATAGTCGCTATTGGGGGTTTGTGCCGCTGAAAGACGCGGTTGGTCGACCTTTGGTCATCTACTATCCGTTTACCTCCCGTTGGGGTTTAGCTCAGTGAATCTTTAGTGTAATGCAGATTACCCCCGTGGATACTTTACCCAACAGTCGCGCACAATAAATATTATGTTTAATAAATTGTTGATAGAAAAAATCCTTTAAATGGATGAAATCTAAAAAACGCATGCACCCCACCAAAGAGCCAAACCGTTAAGTTGTTTTGATAAAAGTGGTGATTCGGGAACGAGCGGGTTGCCCGCCGTC
>CAJAFD010000322.1 GCA_903938935.1 uncultured Opitutia bacterium | reverse complement strand
GTGGCGTTCCTCGCGGCGCAGAAGACGCGTTCGCGCCGCGGCGCCACCGGTACCGCCGCGCCCGACGGCGGACTGTGAGGTTTCACTTGGGCGTCGGCGGATGACGCCCGAGTGAGTCTTGGCAATGAGGCGCGTTGCTGCACGCTCGATCCCGATGAATGTTTTTTCCGTGGCGGCTCGTGGGCTCGGCGTGGCGCGCTTGTGGGCGGCGCTGGGCGCGAGTGCGGCACCGGTGGTGGAGTTCAAACTTCCTGCGCCGCCCCCGCCCGAGGAAACGCCCGCGTCCGCTCCCGCCGTCGAACCCGCCGCAGCAACGGCTGCGCCAGATCCGGTGGTCGAAGTTCCCGCGGAGGCCAACGTGGGGCGACCGGTGACGTCGTGGCTGGAGGCGCAGATCGAGCTCGCGCGTCGGGGTTTTTCGAGCGGCGCGATTGATGGTGTGGGTGGTGCACAATCGTCGGCGGCGCTGCGGGCGTTTCAGGAAAAAGAGCATCTCGCGCCCTCGGGTGCGCTGGATGGGCCCACGCGCGAGACCCTGTTAATGCGGGCTGAGCCGTTGACGACGTTGACGTTGAGCGCCGCAGATTGCGCGCGGCTCCAGCCGTTGAGCGACACGTGGATCGGAAAATCGACGCAGTCCGCGCTCGATTATGAGACGGCATTGGAGCTGGTCGCCGAGCGCGCGCACGCGAGTCCGAATCTGGTGAAGCGATTGAATCCGGCGATCGATTGGCGTGCGCCGATTTTGCCCGGGACGGTCTTGACGGTGCCGGCGGTGGGAAAAGTTAACGTGAGCGGCGTCGCGGCGCGGTTGCACGTGAAACTGGCGGAGCGGGTGCTGCAGGTGCGCGACGCGGAGGATCGGTTGCTCGCGCATTTTCCGGTGAGCATCGCGCGCAAAGTCGAGAAGCGCCCCGTCGGCGAGTTGCACGTGACGGTGGCGATCGCTAACCCCGATTATACGTTCGATCCGGCGGTGTTTCCGGAATCGGAGGAAGCACAACAACTCGGTCGAAAATTGATTTTGCCGCCGGGCCCAAACAATCCTGTCGGCGTGGCCTGGATCGGTCTTGATCGTCCGGGCTACGGCATTCACGGCACACCGAAACCTGAGCAAGTCGGGCGCACGGAGTCGCATGGTTGTTTCCGCCTCGCGAATTGGGATGCGCAGACGTTGCTACCCCTCGTGTGGGTCGGGCTTACGGTGGTCGTGGATCCTTGATGGAGTTGGCGCACGGTATTTTCGGACTACGCAAGCGCGGTGTGCCCTTTGATTTTTCATCGGGCCTGCGCTTGCTTTCGGTTTAGCCAAAGTTGTTCATCGACTCGGTTTTTTATAACTTTAGTTTCACCCCATTCCCCGTCCGACGGTACGAAGATTTTTATTCATGCACGCTGCGTTTCGCCGCTCCCTTTTTTTCCTGCCTAGTGTGATTTTGGTGGCGGCGCCGTTGCGGATGGACGCGGCTAATGAGAAGATTTCGTTTAACCGCGATATCCGACCGATCATGTCGGACACCTGCTTTCATTGCCACGGCTTCGACTCCCAGACCCGCGAGGCCGGGATGCGGCTCGATCTGCGCGACGAGGCATTGAAGCCGACCAAGACCGAG